>NZ_JBSFJV010000019.1:0-106988 GCF_053598235.1 Kitasatospora sp. NPDC001159 | reverse complement strand
CAACCCCGATCAAACGACCGAGGCCGGGGATGTCAACATATCTGGCGTTGACTTTTGGCACGCTGTTGAGTTCTCAAGGAACGGACACTTCCTTCGGACCGCCTTCCAGCGGGCCCTCCGGGCGCTTCGTTCTTTCGTGTTTCCAGCTTATCAGATGTTTTCCGCTCCGTTTCCGGGGCTTCGTTCATCCAACTCGCCGGTGTCTTCCAAGGCTTGACGCCCTGTCCGACGTTTCAAACACTAGCCGATCCCCGCTCCGAAAAGCGAATCCGGCCGCAATCCGATAAAACGCGCACGCCGAATAAGCACCAAGCCGCAACGCAAGCACGCGAAAACGACCGGCACGAACCGGAAGTGGTGTTTCAGAGGATTGGCCGCCCCGGGACCGTCCGCGCGGATGCGTGTCCGGTGCTCCCTGCCGAGCGACTAGAGAACACTACCCCTATCCGGCGCTTCGGGCAAACCGATTCCGGCGACGGTCCGGGTGCAGAGCACGCGGCCCGGCTTCACGTACTCGCCGTTGGGGTGGTCGTTGCCGGTGACCCACTGGCGGGCGGCGGCCTCGTCGCGGCCGCCGTCGCGGTGGCGGCGGAGCAGGCGATCCTCGCGGACGGCGTCGTCGGTGTGGACGTACCAGAGTTCGCGGAGCAGTCGGCGGGCGTCCGGCCAGGGGGTCTCGGCGGAGGCGAGGTAGTTGCCCTCGGTGATGACCAGGCGGGTGTGCGGGCGGACGACGTGGCGGGCGGCGACCGGCTCGTCCAGGGTGCGGTCGAAGTCGGGGACGTAGATGTCCTCGAAGCGGTCGGTGGCGATGCGGCGCAGCAGGGCGAGGTAGCCGTGGGCGTCGAAGGTGGCCGGGGCTCCCTTGTGGTGGGTCAGGCCGAGGCGGTCGAGCTGGGCGGCGGAGAGGTGGAAGCCGTCGAGCGGGACGTACGCGGCGGTGCCGGGGCCTTCGGTGCGTTCGACCTCGGCGACCAGATGGCGGGCCAGGGTGGACTTGCCGGCACCGGGCGGGCCGGCAAGTCCGAGGATCGTACGGGCGTTGCTGCCCGGACCGCGGAGGAATCCGAGGGCAAGGGCAGTGAGGCGGTCCTCGTTCATTGGTAGTTGGAGGCGCAGTGCCCTCGCGGGCCTGGTTCCTCCGTCCCCTTTCAATCCGTGCATGCGGTTTTCCCGCACACGGCTTACCGATGATCTTCTTGACTGGGTTACGCGGTCTTCGGATAGCGAACCGTGCCACGCAGACTGTGCAGGCCGTGCCCGATGAACCACTCGTCCGTCCACACAGCTGCCTGACCTGCTCGGAGGTTGCGGCCTCGCTTCCTCACCACGAGTCCGCGGAGCCGATCCAGCACGTATCGGTCAATCTGTCTGAACTTCCGGGCGGCATTCCCGGTTCGGAAATAGGCGCCCCAGCCGCGCAGGATCGGATTCAACTCCGCGATCACGTCGCGGATGTTCGTTCCCGTCCGACGGCAGTCGGTCCTGTCATGGACCTCCTCCCGGAGTCGCTTCATCGCCGCCTGCGAGGGCCAACGGTGCAGGTAGAGGCGCACCTTGCGCCACTTCTCCCACACCTTGCCCGAGAAGCGGGCTCTGAAGTGGCAGTCGAGGAAGTCGACTCTGAGGTCAACCACCTTCGTTTTGTCCGGGTGCAGCTCCAGCCCCAGCTCGCCGAGGATCTCCCCGACCACCGCCAAGGCGTTCCTGGCATTGCTCACCGACCGGCACAGGACGACACCGTCGTCCGCGTACCGCCACCAGCTCACCGACACCGCGCTCCACGAGCTCGGTGTCCAGGACGTGCAGGTAGATATTGGCCAGCAAGGGTGAGATCACCCCGCCCTGAGGTAGTCCCGGCGACCGTCCGCCGCACCTCCCCATCCACCATCACAACCGGCTGTAGCCACAACCGCAGCAGCTTGAGCACCCTGCGGTCCGACACCCGACGCCCCACCGCGGCGAGGAGCCGACCGTGGTCGATCTCGCCGAAGAAGTTGCGGACGTCGAACTCCACGACGACACAACGGCCCTCGATGAAGCCCGTCCGAAGACGCTCCATCGCCTGCAACGCTGACCGCTTCGGCCGGTACCCGTACGAGGACGGCAGGAAGTCTGCCTCGAACACCGGCTCCAGGGCGATCTTCACCGCCTGCTGGGCCACTCTGTCGCGCACCGTGGGAATGCCCAGCGGCCGCTTGCCACCCTGTGGTTTCGGGATGTCCACACGCCTGGCCGGCGCGGGACGGTACGTACCTGAGCGCAGAGCCTGCTGGAGTTCGCCGAGCATCGCCGGGGTGGTTGACCGATCTCTCTCCGGCCATGCCCTCGCGCTTACCTCCGCCACGAGCGTGATCAAAGTTGGGGCCCTTCCCTCCCGACGCGTTGTGCTGCACGCCGATCAGCGGTACTACGACCCCATCGGACTCCCGCTGCCCTCCGGACGACTTCACCATCGGCTTATACGTCTGGTCTCTTGCCCGACGTCAGGCGTGGTCAGACGGGTCTCTCCTGTTCCGGCCCAGACTGTGCACACGCGCCGCCCTCCATACCCCGGGAGAACCCCGAGGGCTGACCCGGAACAGGGCCCCCAGGACATGGCCTTCGCCCGGACATGAGGGGCTCGGCTTCTCCGTTGTGGTGTGACGAGGCTGCAAGGTTCGCTTGATGCTACGGCCCGCGTGCTTGCTCCCCCCGAAGGGGCTCTTGACATCCCGCTCAGCCCGCCGCGTCTCCACGACGAACCGGGACCTGCTACCGGGCACTCCGGTGTCTACCCGGACGGGACTTCCACCCGCGAGCCTGGACCAGCTTTCAGGACGCAACATGGCCGCACCCTACTTATTCGGGGGCCCGGAGGCCGGCTCAGGAGAGGGCGGGCAGGTCCAGCGTGAGGGTGCCGGCGTCAGCGTCGAGCAGGACGGGGACGCCGAGCGGGACCGTGAGGGTGGACGGGCAGTGACCGAAGCCCAGTTCCCAGATCACGGGCACGCCGAGGTCGCCGAGGCGGTCGAGCATCACGTCCCGGACGCGTTCGGGGCATCCGCAGCCCTCCCAGGAGCCGAGGGCTATGCCGGCCACGCCGTCGAGGGCCCCGGAGCGCAGGAACTGGGTGAGCAGGCGGTCGAGCTGGTACGGGTGCTCGTTCACGTCTTCGAGGATCAGGATGCTGCCCTCATAGGAGGGGCGGGCGGCTGGTGTGCCTCGCTCGGCGGCGAGGACGTGGACGCATCCCCCGGCGGTGACACCGCGGGCGCGGCCGGAGACGAGTGCGGTGGCGGTGGGCGAGGTGAGGACGGTGGTGGCGGCGGGCTCGAAGAGGGTGCGGCGCAGGTGTTCGGCGGTAGGGCCGTCGTTGACGAAGGAGGTGCCGGCGGCCAGCGGCCCGTACAGGGTGGCAAGGCTGACGCGCTGGGCGAAGGCCTCGTGCAGGGAGCTGACGTCGCTGAAGCCGATGAAGGGCTTGGGCCGGGCCGCGCGCATCGCCGTCCAGTCGAGCAGGTCGACCACGCGGTGGACGCCGTAGCCACCGCGGGCGCAGATGACGGCGTCGACGGTGGGGTCGAGCCAGGCGTTCTGGATGTCGGCGGCACGGTCAGCGTCGGTGCCGGCCAGGTAGCCGAGGGTGGGGTGGGTGTCGAGGACGTGCGGTGCGACGGTGACGCGCAGGCCCCAGGAGCGGAGGATCTCGCAGCCGGCGGTGAGTCGCTCGGGGTCGATCGGGCCGCTGGGGGCGACGACGGCGATGTGGTCGCCGGGGCGCAGGTGCGGCGGACGGGTCAGTCCCTGGCCGGACGTGGTCGGGTGCTGGTCCATGGGCCGGGCCTTTCGAGGAAGGAGTGGGGGCTGCGGGCGGCCTCGGGGTGTGGTCGAGACCGCCCGGTGACGATATGCCCACGCCTTGACCGGCCGATGTCCGCGGGTCGACGGACTGAGGGCGTTTCAGTCCGGCTGGGGACGCTCCGGAGCAGGCTGATGGCTCTTCAGATCGCGCCCATCACTTCCCGCACCTCGGCGAGGGTGGCGTCGGCGATGGCGTTGGCGCGCTCGGCGCCGTCGCGCAGGACCTGCCGCAGGTGGCCGCGGTCGGCGGCGAGTTCGGCGCGGCGGGCGCGCATCGGGCGGAAGTACTCGTTGACCGATTCGGTGACGGTGCGCTTGAGCGCGGCGGCCCCGCCGTCGCCGACCTCCTCGGCGATCGCCTCGGGGGCGCGGTCCTGGCAGAGCGCGGCGAGCAGGACGAGGCCGGACACCTCGGGGCGGCTCTCCGGGTCGTAGCTGATCCGGCGTTCGGCGTCGGTCTTGGCGCCGCGGATGATCCGGGCGGTCTCGTCCTCGGTGGCACCGAGGGCGACGGCGTTGCCGCGGCTCTTGCTCATCTTGCCGCCGTCGGTGCCGAGCAGCATCGGAGCTTCGGAGAGCAGGGCCTTGGGCCGGGGGAAGACGGCGCTGCCATCGGCGTGCGGGTAGCGCTCGTTGAAGCGGCGGGCGACGGTGCGGGCGACTTCGAGGTGCGGCAGCTGGTCCTGGCCGACCGGGACGAGGTCGGCCTTGCAGAACAGGATGTCGGCAGCCTGGTGGACGGGGTAGGTGAACATCAGTCCGTTGACGGCGGCCTGGCTGGAGTGGGCGATCTCGTCCTTGACGGTGGGATTGCGGCTCAGTTCGGCGACACTGACCAGACTGAGGAAGGGCAGCAGCAGCTGGTTGAGGGCGGGAACGGCACTGTGCGCGAAGATCGTGGCGCGCTCGGGGTCGAGGCCGGCCGCGAGGTAGTCGAGGACGAGGTTCTCGGTGTGCTCGGCGAGCCGGTCGGCCAGGTCTCGGTCGGTGATGACCTGGTAGTCGGCGACCAGGACGAACATCTCGACACCCTGGTCCTGGAGCCGGACCCGGTTGTGCAGGGTGCCGAAGTAGTGGCCGAGGTGGAGCGGGCCGGTGGGGCGGTCACCGGTGAGGACGCGGTGGGCGGCCGGGTCGTCGATCGGCTCCGGGGCGAGCAGGTCGGACGTGGCCGCGGTGATGGTGGTTGCGGTGGTGGCGGTGGTCATCGGGGTTCTCCCTCGGTACGGCGGTGGTGTCGGCCGTCCGGGGCGAGGGGCCCGTCCCGCGGGGGAAACGCAGCAGGGCCGTCCATCCCGGACGGCCCTGGTCAGGCGAGTGAGGTGGCCGTCCTAGGACGGCCACCAGCTCAGGCCCGTGAAGCGCTTCATGCGTTCAACGATAGCGGCACTCCCACCGCGGCACCGGCCTTTGTCGGCACAGCCCTTCGGCGACGGCCCCCTCTGGGGGCCACGACGGGCGACGGGATGGGTTCGGCGTCGTCCACACTTGACGCTTCCAAGTCCCTGCCGTCCTACCTCAAGGAGAAGGCCGGCAACCCCGTCGCCGTCGGCACCATCAACAGCCTCAACCTGGAGGCGGTCGCCGCGCTCAAGCCCGACCTGATCCTTGGCAGCCAGCTGCGCGCCCAGGACCAGTACGCGCAGCTGTCCAAGATCGCGCCGACCGTCTTCTCGCTGCGCCCCGGCTACCCGTGGAAGCAGAACTTCCTGCTCAACGCCAGCCCGTTCGGCCTGGAGGCCGAGGCCAAGGCGCAGCTCGGCGCCGACCGGGCGGTCGCCGCCGCGATCGGCGCCGAGCTCGGCGACAAACGGCCCACCATCCACGCCGCTGCGCTTCATACCGGGCCGGACCAGGCTCCACGCCGAGCCGTCCTTCATCGGCACCGTCCTGACCGACGTACCGCTGCCGCAGCCCGGGATCGAGCAGGTCAAGGAGCTGGCGGTGGAGGTCAGCCCGGAGCAGATCGACAAGGCCGACGCCGGCTGGATCTTCTACGGCGTGTACGGCACCCCAGGCTCGACCAACCAGGACGCGGTGCTCGGCGGCGCGCTCTGGAAGACCCTCGTCGCGGTCAAGTCCGGTCAGGCCCGGCCGGTTTCGGACGAGACCTGGTTCCTCGGGCTCGGCGTCACGGCGGCGAACGCGGTACTGGCCGATCTCAAGGGCTTCGTCGCGCCCGGAAGTTGAGCCGATACGCCCGGTAGGGGCGGCCGTGATCTCTCGGTGGTCGCGCGCACACGCCCGGGAATGACGCTTGGAGCTGGTCGCGCGGTGCGGGAGGATCGTCGAGACCGTCCCCCGAAGGGCCCGCCGATGACCTCGCTCCATCCCACCGCCACCGCCACCGACCCGTCCCTGCCCGGCCCGCCCGCGGACGGCGCCGGCTCCTCACCTCCGGGCGCCGTCCCGCCCGTCACGGCCGCAACGTCCGTCCCGGACGCGCTTTCCGCGCAGATCTGCTCGATCGCCACGGCCGCCGAGGGCGGCGCGGCCGCGTCCGGCGCGACCCGGCAGCGCTGCACCTCCCGCCACGGCTCGGTGCCGCAGCCGCGCACCAAGGAGGACGTGGAGGCGTACCTCGCCGCGGCCGCCGAACCGGCTGCGGCGGAGGGCGATCCTACGACGGCGCGGCTCCGGGCGGCCTTCGCCGACCGGCTGCGGGCCGCGCGCGCCGAGGGGCGTTCGCTGGCCGAGCTGGCGGCCGCGTGCCGGCGCCCGGTCGAGGAGGTACGGGCACTGCTCGGCGAGGAGGCCGTGGAGGGCCCCTCCGAGCAGGACGTCCCCGTCGGCGGGACCGGGCCGGGGTTCGTCCGGCTCCAGCAACCGGCCGCGCCGACCAAGGCCAACCGGCCCGCACCGGTGCCGCGTTCGGCGCGCGAGGAGGTCCGGAGCCCCGGTTCCCGGCGGCCGTCGCCCTCGCGCCGACTGCGCCGGATGCACCCGCAGGCCGACCGGACCGGGCAGGAGGCGGCCGCACGGGAGACGGCCGCGACCGACCCGGTGGGGGCGGAGCCGCACGGTGCGGCATGGGTGGGTGAACCGGCCGGTGCAACGGGGGCGGTGGCTGATCACATGCCTCCGGGCGCCGCCGTGGAGACCGCGTTCGGAGCCCCGTACGGAGCCCTGAACGGAGCCTCGTTCGGAGCTTCGTCCGGAGTCGGGAGCGAGGCCGGGTCCGGGGCGGCCCGGGCGGAACCGCCGCTGGGCATCCTGATCGGCGGCAGCCCCGGCCAGCCCGAGGCCGTCGGCCGCTCGGAGGAGCGGACGCCGGTCCGGGTGGCGGCGGAGCCGATCCGGGTCGGACGCGGCACCAGCCTGGTCGTGCTGCCCTCCTGGCGTCCCGCCATCGCCGTCTCCGTGTCGACCGAGCAACTGCTCACCGAGACCGGGCTGACCCTCGGGCAGCTCGCCGACGCCCAGCTGACGGTGATGATGAACCCCTGGGCTCTGCACGACCGGGAGCTGGACCTGCACGGCTGGGAGCCCGGTCCGGTCGCCGGGCGCGGGCGGCGCGGCGGGCGCGGGTAGCGACGGCCGTCCGGCGCGCCGGGCTAGCCGGCCGCCGGGGCGTTCGGGATGTAGCCGAGGTCGACGGGCACCGGAGGGCACCCGTCGACCGCCCAGCCCGTGCGGACGGCGTCCAGCAACTCCGGAAGCCGGGGCGGCCAGAGCGCGTCGGCGTTCTCGTCGGCCAGATCGGCCGGGGTCCACCAGCGCCAGTCGAGGATCCGGTCCTGCGCGTGCACCGCGCTGACGTCGCCGACCGGGCCGCGGTGCGGTCCGCTGGTCAGGTAGATGTGCTCGTGCTGGCGGACCGGGGTGCCGTGCCAGGTGAAGTCGTGCTCCCAGGTGCAGAGCAGCGGGCCGGGCTCGAGGTCGGTCCAGCCGGTCTCCTCCCACAGCTCACGCCGGGCGCCGACCAGCGGGCTCTCGCCGCGCTCCAGACCACCCCCCGGCATGGTCCAGTGCACGCCGACCTCGTCGTTGTCCGAACGGAGCAGGAACACCGAGCCGTTCTCGTCCAGCACCACCGTGCGGGCGGCCTGCCGGGGAACGCGTTTGCGGGGTCGCAGCAGATTTCGCATCGGGACACTCTGACAGCGCCCGACCGGGGCGTCGAGCGAATTCACCGCGCTGGTCACCCGCTTGAACCGCGCCCTGCGCCGAGGCCGCGCCGCGGCCGGCCCGCCGGCCATACCCTGGCCGCCATGCCCGTACCCTCGCTCATCTTCCCCGCCGATCCGCTCAACCCGCGCCGGCCCGATCCGCACTTCACCTGGGAGGCCAGGCTGCTGCGGGAATTGGGCGGCGAACACCACCTCGTCGACCACGACGCGCTGTTCGCCGGGCACGCCGAGGAAGCGGTCCGGCGGGTGCCCCGGGACAGCGGCCCGCTCTGGTACCGGGGTTGGATGCTCCCTTCCGCCCGGTACGCCGAGTTCGCCGCCGCGCTCACCGCCCGCGGCGGCGACCTGCTGACCAGCGCGCCCGGTTATGCGGCGGCACACGAACTGCCCGGCTGGTACGGCGCGTTCGAGGGGGCGACCCCGCTCAGCGTCTGGATTCCGTCCGCCGGGGCGGCGGCGCCCGGGCCGGAGGAACTGGCGGCGGCCGCGGCCCGGCTCGGCGGGAGCGGGCCGGCGATCGTCAAGGACTACGTGAAGTCGCGCAAGCACGAATGGCACGAGGCCTGCTACGTGCCGGAGTTGGCCGATCTGGCAGCCGTCGGCCGGGTGGTCGGCCGGTTCGTCGAGCTGCAGGGCGAGTTCCTGACCGGCGGGGTGGTGCTGCGGCGGTACGAGGAGTTCGAGCGCTCGAACGGGGGGCCGGACCACGCGAACGGCGGATCGGACGGCGCGAACGGTACCGGCGGGCGGGCCCTGGAGGCCCGGGTGTGGTGGCTGGACGGCCGGCCGATCCTGATCGGGCCGCATCCGGACGCCCCGCACCAGGAGGTCGAGCCCAACCTGACCGACGTCCCCGCACTGGTGCGCAGACTCGGCTGCCGTTTCGTCACCACCGACCTCGCCAGCCGGGCCGACGGGTCCGGCTGGCGGGTGGTCGAGGTCGGGGACGGGCAGGTGAGCGACCTGCCGCGCGGGATCGACGCCTCCGGGCTGCTGGCCTCGCTGATCGCCGCCTGACGGCTTGGCCGTCGGCGGCGATCGGTCCGGACCCCCTTCGGTCCGGACCCCCTTCGGTCCGGGCAGCTTCGGTCGGGGCGGCTTTCGGCCGCTTTCGGTCCGGGTGGCTTCCGTCGAGGCCGGAGGGGCTACCTGGCGGCGACCGTTTCGGCCGCCGGGTGGCCGTCCGCGATGAACGCCTGCCAGAGCCGGGCGTACACGCCGTCCCGGGCGAGCAGTTCGGTGTGGGTGCCGTCCTCGACCACCCGGCCGTGGTCCAGCACGACCACCCGGTCGGCTCGCTCGGCGGTGGTCAGGCGGTGCGCGATGACCAGGGTGGTGCGACCGCCGCTGAGCCGGTCGGCGGCCTGGTTGACGGCCGCCTCGGTGGCCAGGTCGAGCGCCGCGGTGGCCTCGTCCAGCAGCAGGATGTCCGGGTCGACCAGTTCGGCCCGGGCCAGGGCGATCAGCTGGCGCTGGCCCGCCGAGAGGTTCCGTCCGCGGCCGGCGACCTCGTGGTCGTAGCCGCCCGACAGTCGGACGATCATGTCGTGCGCGCCGACCGAGCGGGCCGCCGCCTCCACCTCGGCCGCCGAGGCGTCCGGCCGGCCGTACGCGATCGCCTCGCGGATCGTGCCGGCGAACAGGTACGACTCCTGCGGCACCACGCCCAGGTGATGGCGGTACCGCGCCAGGTCGTAGTGGGTCAGGTCGACGCCGTCCACCCGGACGGTGCCGGCCGTCGCGTCGTAGAACCGGGCGACCAGCTTGACCAGCGTCGACTTGCCCGCGCCGGTCTCGCCGACCAGCGCCACCGTCTGACCGGCGGGGATGTGCAGGTTCACGTCACTCAGCACCTCCGGGGCACCGTCCGCGCCGCCGTTGTAGGCGAAGCCGACGCCCTCGAAGGAGATCTCGCCGCGCAGCCCCTTGGGTACCGGGACCGGGTCGGCCGCCTCGGCGGTGGTGGTCGGGGTGCGCAGCAGCTCGCGGATCCGGCCCAGGCCGACCGAGGCCTGCTGGTAGCCGTCGAACACCTGGGACAGCTGGTTGACCGGGGCGAAGAACAGGTCGATGTAGAGCAGGTACGCGACCAGCGCGCCGACCGTCAGCGTCCCGGCGTCGACCCGGGCGGCACCGACGATCAGCACGAGCGCGGCGGCCACGCTGGAGAGGAACTGGACGAACGGGAAGTACAGCGAGATGTAGAGCTGTGCGCGGACCCGGGCCTCGCGGTAGGCGATACCGCGGGCCACGAAGCGGTCGGTGTTGGTGTCCAGCCGGCGGAAGGCCTGGACGATCCGCATGCCGGCCACGTTCTCCTGCAGGTCGGCGTTGACCGTGCTGATCAGGTCGCGGGAGCGCTCGTACTGGTCCTTGGACTTCTTGCGGAACACCAGGGTGGCGATCACCAGCAACGGCAGGACGGCGAAGACCACCAGGGCCAGGCCGGCGTCGATGATCAGCAGGGCGACGAAGATCCCGGCGAAGGTCAGCAGGCTGACCACGGCGGTGACCATGCCGGTCTGCAGGAAGGACGTCAGCGAGTCCAGGTCGGTGGTCATCCGGGTCATGATCCGGCCGGTCAGCTCGCGCTCGTAGTAGTCCAGGCCGAGCCGGTTGAGGTGCGCGAAGATCTTGAGCCGAAGGGTGTAGAGCACGCGCTCGCCGGTGCGGCCGCTGACCCGGTTCTCGGCGCTCTGCACCACCCAGTCCAGCAGGACCACGACCAGCGCGGTGAGCGCGGCCACCGCGACGCCGGCCATCAGGCCCTTGCGGACCCCCTCGTCGATGCCGTGCCGGATCAGCACCGGGAGCACCAGGCCGGCGGCCGCGTCCAGGGCGACCAGGAGGAAGGCCAGGGCCAGCGGGGCACGGAAGGGCCGCAGCAGGCGGCCCAGCGTGAAGTCGGGGTCGCCGGCCTCGGCCTCGACGCGGGGGACGGCCGGGGTGTCGGCGGCCGGCGGGAGCGCGGCGACCTTGGCCATCAGGTCGGGGTCGGCGGTGCGGGCCGCCTTGGTCAGGGCGGGGGTGGCGGCGGTCGCGGGAGCGGGGGACTGCTCGGCCCGGCCGGTTCGCCCGCCCTGCTCGGCCTCGTCGGTCGCCGGCTCGGTGGGATCGGTTGCCCGGTCGGGCCGAGAGGTGCGGCCGGCCTCGGGGTCCGTGATCAGGGCCCGGTACTGGGAACATCGGGCTTCGAGTTCCTCGTGCGTCCCGATGTCCAGCAGTCGGCCGCGGTCCAGAACGGCGATCCGGTCGGCGAGCTGGAGGGTCGAGCGGCGGTGGGCGATCAGCAGGGTGGTGCGGCCGGTCATCACCGAGCGCAGCGCGTCGTGGATCTCCGCCTCGACCTGCGGGTCCACCGCGGAGGTGGCGTCGTCCAGCAGCAGGATCCGGGGATCGGTGAGGATCGCCCGGGCCAGGGCGATGCGCTGGCGCTGACCGCCGGAAAGGGTCAGGCCCTGCTCACCGACCTTGGTCTCGTAGCCGTCAGGCAGCGCGCGGACGAACTCGTCGGCCTGGGCGGCGCGGGCGGCGGCGACGACCTGCTCGTCGGTGGCGTCCGGACGGCCGTAGGCGATGTTGGTGCGGACCGACTCCGAGAAGAGGAAGCTCTCCTCGGGGACGATGCCGACCGCCGCGCGGACCGAGTCCAGGGTGAGGTCGCGCAGATCGTGCCCGTAGAGGCGGACGGTGCCCGCGGCCGGGTCGTAGAAGCGGGGCACCAACTGGGCCACCGTCGACTTGCCCGAGCCGGAGGCGCCGACCAGGGCGAGGGTCTCGCCGGGGGCCAGCTTCAGGCTGAGGCCGTGCAGGACGGGGGCGGGGTGCTCGGGGTCGTAGCGGAACTCGACCTGGTCGAACTCCAGGGCGACCTCGGGGGCCCTGGGGCCGACGGCGGTACCGGTCGGGGCGTCGTCCTTCCGGGCTCCGTCGGTGGTGCCGTCCGCGGTGTCGGCGGTGACGCGGTCGGTGGTGCCGGCGGTAGTGCCGTCGCGGGTGAGGTCCAGGGTGAGCGCCTCCGGGCGCTCCTGGACCAGCGGGCGCTCGTCGATCAGCTGCAGGACGCGCTCGACGCCCGCCCGGGCCTGCTGGCCGACCGTGATGACCATGGTCATCATCCGCACCGGCCCGGTCATCTGGGCGACGTAGGTGGAGAAGGCGACGAAGGTACCGAGCGAGACCTGCCCGTCGACGGCCAGCCAGCCGCCGAAGGCCAGCACCGCGACCTGGGCGAGAGCCGGGATCGCCTGCATCGCCGGGTTGTACCGGGCGTTGAGGCGAATCGAACGGAGCCGGGCGGCGAAGAGGTTGCGGGAGGCCTGCTCCAGCTTGTCCTGCTCCTGCGCCTCCTGGCCGAAGCCCTTGACCACCCGGACGCCGCCGATCGCGCCGTCCACCACGCCCGCGACGGCGGCCGCCTCCTGCTGGGCGGCCCAGGTGGCGGGGAACAGGCGCTTGCGGCTGAGCACGCTGACCCACCACAGCGCGGGGGCCATGACCAGGGCGATCAGGGTGAGCGGCGGGGACAGCCAGAGCATCACGGCCAGCGACATGACGAACATCAGCAGATAACCGGTCATCATCGGCAGCATCGAGAGCAGGCCGTTGATCAGCTGGAGGTCCGAGGTCGCTCGCCCGACCACCTGGCCGGTGTCCAGGCGGTCCTGGCGGTGGCCGTCGAGCCGACCGAGCGACCGGAACAGGTCGCTGCGCATGTCGTGCTGGACGTCGAGCGCGAGCTGGCCACCGTAGTAGCGACGGACCTGGGTACAGCCGAAGACCACGACGGCGGCGAGCAGCAGCACCGCCGCCCACGGGGTCAGCGAGCGGGTGTGGGCGACGATGACGTCATCGATGATCAGCTTGGTGACCAGCGGCACCAGCGCCGTGACGGCCATGCCGAGGAGCGAGGCGCCGAAGGCGAGCAGCAGGCTGCGCCGGGACCGCCAGCTGTAGCCGATCAGTCGGCGCAGCCAGCCGACTGCCTCGGCGGGCGCGTCGGGGTGCGTCTCGGCGCTCGTCCCGGGCCGCTGCTCGACGAGCGTGTCCGTGGGCGGCTCGGGGGCCGGTGGTCCGCTCGGGGATTGCTCCACCATGGATCCGTGAGTCTCGGGCATATTTAGGGATGCTAACCACTTCGTCGGGTGGCCGCCATGGCATTTTCCGGCCGCGCGAGGCGGCCGGGGTGAACACCGGGGCGGCCCGGATCGTCCGGTCCGGCGGACTGGGCAACAGCCTGCGGCTTGCGCTGATTCCCGGTCGAACACATCTGCGATTCGCACGTCCGCCACCCCTCCAGGGTCGCCGACGGCTCGTCGGGCACCCAACGGCCCGGGGGTGGGCGGGCACCGTTCTTTGGACCTAGGGCCGGAGGCGGGCACGGGCGGTGCGACGCTCGGGCAGTGTGACGCTCGGGCGGTGTAGCACTCGGGCAGTGTCACGCTCGGGCGGTGTGACGCCCGGCCCTCAGGCCCGCTCGGACGTGTCGGCGGCCGCCGAGTCGGAGCCGACCGAATCGGCGGCAGCCGCGAAGGCCCCGTGGGCGAGGGCGTGCAGCAACGCCGCCATGCCGTCACGCTGCAGGCCGGTGCGCTCGCCCTGGGCCGGGTTCGGGCCGAGGCTGTGCGGGGTCGAGTTGATCAGGCCGAAGACCGCGTGCACGGCGGCCCGCGCCACCGGCTCGGCGGTGGCGTCGGCGAGCGGCGGATAGGCCTGCCGGACCACGTCCACCCACAGTTCGACGTAGCCGCGCTGGAGCCGGCGGACGGTGCGGCGGTCCTCCTCCTTGAGGTTCAGCAGCTCGCGGTCGTGCAGGGTGATCAGGTCGCGGTCGTTCAGGGCGAAGTCGACGTGGCCGCTGATCAGCGCGTCCAGTGCGGCGGACGGGCCGTCGCCGCCGCCCGCCCGGCGCCGCCCCTCCTCCAGCAGGCGCTCGCTGATGCCGATCAGCAGATCGGCGAGCATCGCGTCCTTGCCGGCGAAGTGGCGGTAGAGCCCGGGGCCGCTGATGCCGACGGCCTTGCCGATCTCGTCCACGCCCACACCGAGGAAGCCCCGGGCGGCGAACAGTCGCGCGGCCTCCCGGCGGATCTGGTCACGGCGTGGGAGCGCGGAGGCTGCGGGGACGTTCGGCATGCTGCCCATCGTAGACAGTCGGGTTATCGGCCGTTAACCTGGACGCGTAAGTTAACGTTAATTAACGTGGGCTCACGGGCGCACCGCGCCCGGCCCGCGCACCTGCTGCCGAGGGCAAGGGAGCTCTTGGGAATGGCCATCTCAACCACCGGCGCCCCCTCCGGCGTCCGGCTCAGCGCGGCGAACGGCACGGCGGCGGCACCGGGTGCCGCCGCTCCGGCTCCCCGGCTCGGCACCTCCGTCGACCCGGGCTCCGCGGCCTACCGGGCCAACACCGAGGCGCACCAGGCCCTGGTCGCTGAGCTGCGTGCCAAGCTCGACGCGGCGGCCCTGGGCGGCGGCGCCAAGGCCCGCGCCCGGCACACGGCGCGCGGCAAGCTGCTCCCCCGCGACCGGGTGGACACCCTGCTCGACCCCGCCTCGCCCTTCCTGGAGCTGGCCCCGCTGGCCGCCGACGGGATGTACGACGGGGCGGCGCCCGCGGCCGGGGTGATCGCCGGCATCGGCCGGGTCGCCGGACGCGAGGTGGTGGTGGTCGCCAACGACGCCACCGTCAAGGGCGGCACCTACTACCCGATGACGGTCAAGAAGCACCTGCGCGCCCAGGAGGTCGCGCTGGAGAACCGGCTCCCCTGTGTCTACCTGGTGGACTCCGGCGGCGCCTTCCTCCCCATGCAGGACGAGGTCTTCCCGGACCGCGACCACTTCGGCCGGATCTTCTACAACCAGGCCCGGCTCTCCGCCGCGGGCATCCCGCAGATCGCCGCCGTGCTCGGCTCCTGCACGGCCGGCGGCGCGTACGTCCCGGCGATGAGCGACCAGGCCGTGATCGTCCGCAACCAGGGCACGATCTTCCTGGGCGGGCCGCCGCTGGTGAAGGCCGCCACCGGCGAGGTGGTCACCGCCGAGGAACTGGGCGGCGGCGACCTGCACTCCCACACCTCGGGCGTGACGGACCACCTTGCCGAGGACGACGCCCACGCCCTCTCCATCGTCCGCAATATCGTGTCCGGGCTCGGCCCGCGCGCGGCCAAGCCGTGGCCGCTCACCCCGGTCGAGCCGCCGGCCGTCGACCCGGCCGGCCTGTACGGGGCCGTCCCGGTCGACCCGCGCACGCCGTACGACGTGCGCGAGGTGATCGCCCGGCTGGTCGACGGCAGTCGCTTCGCCGAGTTCAAGGCCGAGTACGGCGCGACCCTGGTCACCGGTTTCGCCCGGATCCACGGCCACCCCGTCGGCATCGTCGCCAACAACGGTGTGCTGTTCTCCGAGTCGGCCCTCAAGGGCGCCCACTTCATCGAGTTGTGCGACCAGCGCGGCATCCCCCTCCTCTTCCTGCAGAACATCACCGGGTTCATGGTCGGCCGGCAGTACGAGGCGGGCGGCATCGCCAAGCACGGCGCCAAGATGGTCAACGCCGTGGCCTGTACCCGGGTCCCGAAGCTGACCGTGGTGATCGGCGGCTCGTACGGAGCCGGCAACTACTCGATGTGCGGCCGGGCCTACTCACCTCGCTTCCTGTGGATGTGGCCGGGTTCCAAGATCTCCGTGATGGGCGGCGAGCAGGCGGCCTCCGTCCTCGCCACCGTCCGCCGCGACCAGTTGGAGGCGCACGGCGAGGAGTGGCCGACCGAGGCGGAGGAGGAGTTCAAGCGCCCCGTCCGCGAGCAGTACGAGCGCCAGGGCAACGCCTACTACGCCACCGCCCGGCTCTGGGACGACGGTGTGATCGACCCGATGGACACCCGCACCGTCGTCGGACTCGCCCTCACCGCCTGCGCCAACGCCCCGCTGGCGCCGCCCGCGCCGTACGGCGTCTTCCGCATGTGACGCCTCACGGTGTGACCCTCGTGATGCACCCCCTGATGTGACCCCCCTCTCCGGGTGTGACTCCTGCGGCGCCGGCCCGCCCTCCGGGCCGGCGCCCCAACCGCCCACCGCCACCTCCTTCGTACGGCTCCCCTCGACCCGGAGGAACGCCTCCCATGTTCGACACAGTTCTGGTCGCCAACCGCGGCGAGATCGCCCTGCGGGTGATCCGCACCCTGCGGCGGCTCGGTGTCCGCTCGGTCGCCGTCTTCAGCGACGCGGACGCCGACGCCCCGCACGTCCGCGAGGCCGACGTCGCGGTCCGCCTCGGCCCGGCCGACCGCAGCGACAGCTCGGCCGCCGAGACCTACCTGCGGACCGACCAGATCCTCGCCGCCGCCCACCGCACCGGCGCCCAGGCCGTGCACCCCGGCTACGGCTTCCTCGCGGAGAACCCCGGCTTCGCCCGTGCCTGCGCCGACGCGGGCCTCGTCTTCATCGGCCCGCCTCCCGGCGCGGTCGAGCTGATGGGCGACAAGATCAACGCCAAGGAGGCCGTGCGCGCCGCCGGTGTCCCGGTGGTCCCCGGCAGCCAGGCCACCGCGCCCACCGACGAGGAACTCGTCGCCGCCGCCGACGAGATCGGCTACCCCGTACTGCTCAAGCCGTCCGCCGGTGGCGGCGGCAAAGGCATGCGCCTGGTGCGGGACCGCACCGACCTGCCCACCGAGATCGCCGCCGCCCGCCGCGTCGCCCGCACCGCCTTCGGCGACGACACCCTGCTGCTGGAGCGCTGGGTCGACCGGCCGCGCCACATCGAGGTGCAGGTGCTGGCCGACGCCCACGGCACAACCGTCCACCTCGGCGAGCGCGAGTGCAGTCTGCAGCGCCGCCACCAGAAGCTGATCGAAGAGGCTCCCTCCGTTCTCCTCAATGCCGAGACCCGCGCCGCGATGGGCGCCGCGGCCGTCCGCGCCGCGGAGTCCTGCGGCTACACCGGGGCCGGCACCGTGGAGTTCATCGTCCCCGGCATCGACCCGGACGCCCCCGCCTCCGCCGCCGAGGGGGTGCGGGACTTCTTCTTCATGGAGATGAACACCCGTCTCCAGGTGGAACACCCCGTCACCGAACTTGCCGTCGCCGTCGGCCCGGGCTCAGTCCGACTCGACCTGGTCGAGTGGCAGTTGCGCGTCGCCGCCGGCGAACCGCTCACGTTCGCCCAGTCCGACATCTCCTTCCTGGGCCACGCCATCGAGGCCCGCATCTGCGCCGAGGACCCGGAACGCGACTTCCTGCCCACCGGCGGCCGCATCCTCACCCTGGACGAGCCCCGGGGCGAGGGCATCCGCGTCGACTCCGGGGTCGCCCCCGGAACTCTCGTGACCAGCGCGTACGACCCCATGCTCGCCAAGGTCATCGCGTACGGGCCCGACCGCCCGACCGCACTGCGCCGGCTCCGCGCCGCGCTGGCCGACACCCGCATCCTGGGTGTCACCACCAACACCGGCTTCCTGCGCCGACTGCTCGCCCACCCGGAGGTCGTCGCCGGCCGACTGGACACCGGCCTGGTGGAACAGACGGCCCTGCAGCAGCCAGCCCTGCTCGCCGCGCCGTACTCCCCGTCGAACGCTTCCACCCCGGCCGGGGCCGCGGCCTCCGCCCGCCCCGCAGACGAAGCCGACACCGTGGCGGCCGAACCGCCGTCACCCGCCCACCTCCTCTACTACGCGGCCGCGCTGGCACGCCACCTGGAACTGACCCCGGCCGCCGACCCCGGCGGCTGGACCGACCCGTTCTCCCTTCCCTCCGGCTGGCGCCTGGGCGGCACCCCCGCCTGGACCACCCACCGACTCCGCACCCCCGGCCAGGACCCGGTGCCGGTGCGCATCCGTTCGATCACTGCGGGCAACGTAGCCGACCCCGCTGACAATTCCGCCGGGCTCACCCGCGAGGTGGAGCTGCAGCTCGACGCCGGGCCCGTCCACCGCGCCCGCGCGACCCTGGCCGGTGAACGACTGCACCTGACCGTCGACGGCCTGCAGACCGCCTTCGCGCTGGCCACCGACACCACCCCCGGTCTGACGGCCGGCCCGGTGACCTGGCTCGGCATCGAGGGCGACGCCTGGCCGCTGCACGCCTACGACCCGGTCGTCGAGAGCGCCGCCGGGGCCGCCGCCCACCACGGCGCCCTGACCGCCCCGATGCCCGGCACCGTCACCGTCGTGAAGACCACGGCGGGCGAGACCGTCCGCAAGGGCCAGCCCCTGCTCGTGCTGGAGGCCATGAAGATGGAACACGTGATCGCCGCCCCGCACGACGGCGTGGTGGCCGAGCTGCGGGCCGCCGCCGGCGCCACCGTCGCGATGGAGGCCCTGCTGGTCGTGGTCACCCCGGCCGAGGAGGCCGCCGAGCCCGCGGAGGTGCGGTCATGACCGACGCCACCCACGACCCCGACGCCCTCGACCTGGGCCTGCCCGACCCGGTCCGCGCCCCCGGCCTGCCCGAGGAGGTCCGGATCCACGAGGTCGGCCCGCGCGACGGCCTGCAGAACGAGGGATCGCTGGTGCCCGTCGAGGTCAAGGCGGAGTTCATCGCCCGGCTCGCGGCCGCCGGGCTGCGGACCGTCGAGGCCACCAGCTTCGTTCACCCGAAATGGGTACCCCAGCTCGCCGACGCCGAGGAGCTGATGCCCCGGCTCGCCGACCTGCCGGAGCGTCACCCCGGCCTGCGGCTGCCGGTACTGGTGCCCAACGAGCGCGGCCTCGACCGCGCGCTCGCCCACCACGCCACCGACATCGCGGTGTTCGCCAGCGCCACCGAGACCTTCGCCCGGCGCAACCTCAACCGCTCGGCGGACGAGGCCATGGAGATGTTCCGCCCGGTCGTGGCCCGGGCCGCCGCGGCCGGGGTCACGGTCCGCGGCTACCTCTCGATGTGCTTCGGCGACCCCTGGGAGGGGCCCGTCCCGGTCGACCAGGTGGTCCGGTACGGCGTGCAGCTGCTGGAGATGGGCTGCGCGGAGCTGAGCCTCGGCGACACCATCGGCGTGGCCACCCCCGGCCAGGTCGGCGCCCTGCTGACCGGCTTCGCGAAGGCCGGTGTACCGGCCGACCGGCTCGCCGTGCACTTCCACGACACCTACGGCCAGGCGCTCAGCAACACCCTGGCGGCGCTACGCGAGGGCGTCACCACGGTGGACGCCTCGGCGGGCGGCCTGGGCGGCTGCCCCTACGCGAAGAGCGCCACCGGCAACCTGGCCACCGAGGACCTGGTGTGGATGCTGCACGGGCTCGGCATCCGGACCGGCGTCGACCTGCGCGCGCTGGTGGCGACCAGCGGCTGGATGGCCGAGCGCCTCGGCCGCCCGAGCCCGTCCCGCACCGTCCAGGCGCTGCTCGGCGCCGCTCGGGGCTGACCCCGCCCCGGCCCGACTCCCGGCGCCGGCCGCCCGTTCGGTCCGGCCGGCGCCCCACGCACCGCGTTCATCCCTCAACCACACCGTGCGACCGTCACACCACCCGACGGATGCCGGCCATCCCGTTCACGCCCGCGGCCGCCCCGGCCGGGCACCAGGAGGATCAGATGCTCGACCACCGGCTCAGCAGCGAGTACGAGGACCTGCGACGCACCGTCGCCGAGTTCGCCCAGGACGTGGTGGCGCCGAAGATCGGCGAGTTCTACGAGCGGGAGGAGTTCCCGTACGAGATCGTCCGGGAGATGGGGCGAATGGGGCTGTTCGGCCTGCCCTTCCCGGAGGAGTACGGCGGCATGGGCGGCGACTACTTCGCGCTCGGCCTCGCGCTGGAGGAACTCGCCCGCGTCGACTCCTCGGTGGCGATCACCCTGGAGGCCGCCGTCTCACTCGGCGCGATGCCTATCTACCGGTTCGGCACCGCGGAACAGAAGCGCGAGTGGCTGCCCCGACTGACCTCGGGCGAACTCCTCGGCGCCTTCGGCCTCACCGAGCCGGAGGGCGGGTCGGACGCCGGCGCCACCCGCACGACCGCGCGCTACGACGAGACCACCGACGAGTGGGTCATCAACGGCACGAAGTGCTTCATCACCAACTCCGGCACCGACATCACCGGACTGGTCACCGTCACCGCGCTCACCGAACCGATCGCTCGTTCGAGTGAAGAGGGCGAATTCCACTCGCCTGTGCGGGAGATCTCCTCCATCATCGTGCCCACCGGGACCCCTGGGTTCCAGGTCTCGAAGAAATACTCGAAGGTCGGGTGGAACGCATCCGACACCCGCGAATTGTCCTTTACCGACTGCCGCGTTCCCGCGGCCAACCTGCTGGGCGAGCGTGGCCGAGGCTACGCCCAGTTCCTGCGGATCCTCGACGAGGGCCGCATCGCGATCGCGGCCCTGGCCACCGGCCTGGCCCAGGGGTGCGTCGACGAGTCCGTGAAGTACGCCGGCGAGCGCCGGGCCTTCGGCCGGCCGATCGGCGCCAACCAGGCCATCCAGTTCAAGCTTGCCGACATGGAGCTGCGCGCCCACACCTCCCGCCTGGCCTGGCGGGACGCAGCCTCCCGGCTGCTGCACGGCGAACCGTTCAAGAAGGAGGCCGCGATCGCAAAGCTGTACTCGTCCGAGGCCGCCGTCGACAACGCCCGCGAGGCGACCCAGATCCACGGCGGGTACGGCTTCATGAACGAATTCCCGGTCGCCCGCTTCTGGCGCGACTGCAAGATTCTCGAGATCGGGGAGGGCACGTCTGAGGTTCAGCGCATGCTCATCGCCCGGGAGCTCGGCGTCACGTCGTGACGATCACTTCCTGATGGTCACCTCCTGAGCCGAGTCCACCGGGTCAACCCACCGCTCCGCAGAGCGTGTTGAGGAGCGGCCGACCGTGGAGAAGGCATCAGGAGGAGACCTCAGGGGATATCAGAGCAACAGGGTTGCCAGGGTCGGACGTCCGTGGGGAATCCGCGGGGCCCCGTAGGGACTCGCCAGGGGCTCCGCAGCAGTCTCGCGGGCCCTCAGAAGTCCTCAAGGGATCACGATCACCGGGCGGTTGGCCCGCCGCGCCAGCCGACCGGAGACCGAGCCGAAGAGCTTGCCGAGCAAGCCGTGCGTCGTGCCGACGACGATCGCGTCGGCGGCGTACTCGCGGCCGACCTCCTCGATCTCGTGGCAGATGTCGCCGCCCCGCTCGATCAGGATCCACGGCACCCCCGCGAGGAAGTCCGCGCAGGCGAGTTCCAGGCCGAGGACCTCGGTCCGGTGGTCGGGGAGGTCGACGAAGACCGGCGGTTCGCAGCCCGCCCAGACCGTGGCCGGCAGGCGGTTGGCGACATGCACGATCACCAGGCCGCACTGCGACCGGCGGGCCATGCCGACCGCGTAGGCGAGGGCTCGCTCGCTCGACAGCGAGCCGTCAAAGCCGACCACCACGCCGTGCTGGAACACCGGGTCGAGGGAGCGTCCGGGCGCCTCCTGGGCCGAGGGCTCGGTGTGCCCGCCGAGGATGCCGGGCGCCGTCTCCGGGCGCTCGGCGCCCGGGCCGGTGCGGCCCGTCACCGGGGGCTCCGCAGGACCAGGCTGGTGCTCGCCACGCCGCTGGCGCGGCCCTGGGCGGTCACGGCGGGCGAGGCCGCCAAGGCGAGTGAGGCTGCGCAGAGCGCGCGCGAGGCCTCGGGGTTCACCCCGCTCAGGGCTCGCGCCTGCGGGCCGGGCCGCGTCGCCGGACGCATCGGTCCGCTCACGGTCCGGCTCGCCGGTCGACGGGTGGCCAGCGGGCTCCGCGCACTCGGCGCGCTCCACGTGCGGGTCGGCAGGCCCGCCGGCGCGGCCGTCGGCGCCGTCATCGGCACGGCTGCCATCGACACGGCCGATGTCGGCGCGGTCTTCGACTTGCTCGCCCAGGAGCCCTTCGGCGCGCTCGTCACGGTTACCGTCGGCCGGGTCGAGGTTCGTGCGAGCGCCGTCTGCCCCGGGCTCTGTACCCGCGCTACGGGGCGCTTCCGGTTCGACCGGTCGGGAAGGCTCAAAAACAGCCATGACTCACGGCTCTTCAAGGGAGAGGGGCCGACAGGAGAGGACAACGCCGCCCGGGCAGCAGGCCCGCCCACGGCATGACGTCGGTCTACGCCGAGCAGCACCGTATGTGACCTGTTCCTTTCAGAGTACGACGGGCACGGGGCCCAGCCCAGCGGCGAAGCCCTGGAACGATGTTGTTCCCGCGAAAGGGGGATGCGCACGCCGAAACAGTTCGCCCTGCCCGCAGGCGATCGCGCCCCCTCCGGAAAGGAGGTTCCCTGGAGCTTGACTGAGCGGGCCGAAAGGCGCAACAGGCCCGCCGGACACCGTGACCGGACTGTCATGGATTGGCGACGATCCGTTGCGGGACGTCGCGAATCGTTACGCCCCGCGAGTCCCGCCAGCCCGTCCAAACGCCATCCGTCCAGCACGCGCCCAGGCCTGTTTCAGCCACTTCGTACGGCTTCGCGACGCGCTCTGGCATTTGCCAGGTGCATAGGCGTGGGCGCTGGCACCATGCTCGGCATGCCCCTGCTCCTGTTCGACCTCGACAACACGCTGCTGCCCCGGGACGCCGCCTTCCGGGCCTGGGCGCAGGACTTCCTGTCCGAACACCACCTACCGCCCGGTGACCTCGACTGGTTCGTCACCCTCGACGGCGGCGGCTACGTGCCGCGCAGCACCGTACTGTCCGCCGTCCGGCGCCGCTACGGACTGGACACCTCCGTCGAGTTCCTGCTCGCGCACTTCCGACGCGGCATCAACTCGCACATCCACTGTCCGTCCCGGCACATCGAGGCACTGCGGGCGGCACGGGCGGCCGGGTGGACACTCGGGATCGTCTCCAACGGTGGCACCAAGCCGCAGTTGGAGAAGATCCGGCGGACCGGACTGGGATCGATGGTCGACGGTTGGGTGATCTCGGAGGAAGCCGGCTGCGTCAAGCCGGATCCGCTGATCTTCGAGATCGCCGCCCAGCGGTGCGGCGTCCGGCCGACCGGGGACTGGGCGACGCGCACCTGGATGGTCGGGGACCACGCGCCCGCCGACATCGCCGGTGCCGAACTGGCCGGCCTGCGCAGCGTCTGGCTGCACCACGGCCGGCCGTGGGCGGAGAGCGGCTTCCGGCCGACGTTGAAGGCCGCCGGGTTGCCGGAAGCCGTCGGGCTGGTGCTGGCCGCGCGCAACGCGCCCTCCGCCCGGCCGGGCGTCCATGCGGGCGTACGGCCGGGCCAGCCGGTGCGTCGGCAGCCCGCCGGGGCCCCCGCCCGGGTCCCGGTGCGCGCGACGGCGCTGCCCAGCGCGCAGTCCGGCGCACGCCCGACGGGAACCGCCCTCGAGGGCCCCAGTGCGCCCGGCGCCCTGAACGCCGGGGTGAAGGCCGGGGCGGTCGGCGCCTCGGGCTCCGGAGCGGGGGCCGATGTCCGAAACCGATCAGGCGAATTTGCCGTGATCGCCGACGGTCGCCAGAGCGCGGAAGTGCGCACGGAACCGGTCATCGGGGCGGGCGCCGGGGCGGAGCCGGGCGCGTACGGCGGTCGGGCCGTTGCGCCGGTGCGCCCAACACCCCTCCGTGCGACGGTCGATGACACCGCACCCGCCCGGACCGTCTTCGCTTCGGCGCCGGTCACGATCACGGCCACGGCGGCCGCCCAGTAGCGCCGGGGCCGGTTCCGACCGCGTCGGGGTCCCGCTCGGAATTGGACACACAGCGCCACCGCGCGCCCCACGCCCCGGTGCCGCCGGTCAGTCGCACGCCGAGATGCGGGTCCACCAGCAGGTGGGAGCCAGTCCGGTGAACCCGAGGGCGCGGTAGAGCGGTTCGCCGAGCGAGGTGGCGACCAGGGTGGCCGGGCGGTCCGGGTGCGCGTGGGCCAGGGCGGTCTGCAGCACGGCGCGCGCCACCCCCTGACCGCGCTGGTCGGGCAGGGTGGCGACCCAGTACACCCCGGTGGCCCGGCCGTCGTCGTAGGTGAGGCAGGCGCCCGCCGGGGCACCGTCGACCCGGCCGATCCAGCCCCGGCAGCCGGGTTGGCGCAGCAGCTGCTCCGGGAGCGCGTCGCCGCGTGTCCAGGGCTGACGGGGCAGCGGGAAGCCGTCCACGACGGTCCGCTCGACCTGGGCGAAGGAGTCGCCGTCCAGCGCCTCATCCACCGTCAGGGAGCCTCCGCCGCGTGCCCGGGAGGCGGCGGGCAACTCGGCCGTCACGCCCTCGACCGGGCCGGGCTCACGCGCCATCACCGGCATGACCGGCATCCGGGTGGCCCCGAAGCGGGAGAGGTCGAGCCCGCCGTACGGGTCCTCCAGGGTGAAGCGGCTGGTCCCCCACCCATCCAGGAGTTCCGCCAACTCCTGTTCCACGACGCCTGGTTCTGCGCAGGGGCGGGTGACCAGGAAGCGCTGCGAGTCGTCCGGGTCGCGGGCGCAGCGGACCGCCGTCAGCCCCGGTAGGACCCGGAACTGCCAGCCGTGCGCGCGGGCTTGGGCGAGCCAGAAGGCGGCGGCGTTGTCGTTGGCCTGTTCGAGCCGGCTGTTGGTGTTCACGGCGGGACCGTAGCCCGGCGCCCCCTGCCCCGGTCGAGCCGCACCGGCACTGGCCGGATGAAGCCTGGGAGGCGCACGACCCGTGCCCGTGCGCCCTCACGTGCACCGCCGATTTTCGGTCAATTTCTTGCCGCTCCCTCCCCCTTCGGCAAATCCGCAGCCCAGACCCGCCGGCCGGGCGCCCGGAAGCCGGACACCCCAGGAGCAGTCCCGCGACAACCAGCCACCGTTGCCCCGGCCCTCTTCCCAGAAGGGTCGACGGGTGCCACGCTTCGTGATCGAATGCATCACGCCAAATTGCCATGTCGACATAGCGTCGGATGGTGAACTTGTCACAACGGCAATGGTCCACCCGATAGATTTCGATCTTGGCGAGCAGTGCCGCACCACCCACACCACACCACCGAGGGGGCTTGAGCGCCTTGAGCAGGGTGAGCAGGAGCGACGCGGGTCCTGACAGCGGCCAGGCGCTGGCCGGCACCGCGGGTCGGTCCGCGAGAAGCGCTGGCACCTCCGCGACCGCCGCCACCACCCGCACCTCCGGCACCCCGAGCGCCTCGGGCCCCGCCTCGCACTCCACCTATCCCGCGGTGCCGTCCGCCACCGGCCCCGTCCCGGCCGAGCACAGCGGTCCGGCGTACGGCGGTCAGGCATATGGCGGTCAGGCATACGGCAGTCCGGCGCACGGCACCCAGGCCCACGGCGGCCAGGCGCCGTACGGGGCGCAGCCGCCCCAGGGCGGGCACCCGAACCACGGCGGACAGCCCGTCAGTCGAGGCCCCGTCAACCCGGGCCAGGCCTACGGCAACCCCGCCCAGCCCTTCACCGGCGAGTACTCCAGCTACAACGGCCACCCTGCCTACCCCGCCGGCGGCGCGGCCCCGGGCCCGAACGGTGCCGGCGGTCCGCTCGGCGGCCTCGCCCTGGGCACCGCCCCCGGCCACGGCCCGCTGGGCCATGGCGGTCCGGGCGCCAACGGCTCCCCGATGACCCCGTCGCCGGCCGGCGTCCCGCGCAAGCTGTCCGGCCGACGCCGCCGGGAGACCGTCGCGGTGCTGATCTTCGGCGGCGCCCCGATCTTCGAGAGCTCCATCCCGCTCTCGGTCTTCGGCGTGGACCGCCAGGACGCCGGGGTCCCCCGCTACCGACTGCTGGTCTGCGCCGGGGAGGAGGGCCCGCTGGCCACCACCGGCGGCCTGACCCTCTCCGCACCGTACGGCCTGGAGGCCCTCGCCCGGGCCGGCACGATCGTCGTCCCGGCCTGGCGCTCGATCTCCCAGCCCCCGCCGGTCGAAGCGATCACCGCCCTGCGCAAGGCGCACCACGAGGGCGCGCGGATCATCGGGCTGTGCACCGGCGCCTTCGTGCTCGCCGCCGCCGGACTGCTGGACGGCCGCCCGGCGACCACCCACTGGATGTACGCGCCGACCCTGGCCAAGCGCTACCCCCGGGTGCACGTCGACCCGCGCGAGCTCTTCGTGGACGACGGCGACGTGCTCACCTCCGCCGGGACCGCCGCCGGGATCGACCTGTGCCTGCACGTGGTGCGCAGCGACCACGGCGCCGAGGCGGCCAACGCGCTGGCCCGCAGGCTGGTGGTGCCCAGCCGTCGCGGCGGCGGCGGACAGGCCCAGTACATCGATCAGTCTTTACCGGAGGAGATCGGCAACGACCCGCTGGCCGAGGTGGTCACCTGGGCGCTGGAGAACCTCAACCAGCAGTTCGACGTCGAGGTGCTGGCGGCCCGCGCGTACATGAGCCGCCGCACCTTCGACCGCCGGTTCCGCACGCTCACCGGCAGTGCGCCGCTGCAGTGGCTGATCACCCAGCGGGTGCTCCAGGCGCAGCGGCTGCTGGAAACCTCGGAGCTGTCGGTGGACGACGTCGCGCGCCGGTGCGGGTTCCGTTCGCCGGTGGCGCTGCGCGGGCACTTCCGCCGTCAGCTCGGGGTCTCGCCGGCCGCGTACCGGACCAGCTACCGGGCCCGTCGGCCCGGGCAGCAGTCGAGTGCCCCGGCCGGAGCGCACGGCGGCGACCTGCGGCTGCCCGGCGCGCTGCCGCACGCCGCGGCCACCGCGGCCGCCTCGGCGGCGGGCGGGGCGCTGTTCGGCGCGGCCGGGCACGGCGGGCAGCCGGCCCACCCCTTCCCGGCCGGACCGGGAGCGCAGGTTCCAGTCGGCCAGGCAGGCCCGCACGGTCAGCCGGTCGGTCCCGGGCAGCCGGTGCCGCACGGTCACGCCGGTCCGCACGGTCCGGGGCAGGTCGGGGCGCCGGCCCCCCAGGGCTTCCACGCCCGCGCGGGTCAGCCGTACCCGCACCAGCAGGCCGCGCAGCAGCCGCACCCCGGGCAGCAGGGTGTGGCGCGCGGTCCGGCCCGGCCTCCGCTGGTGCCGCCGCAGGCCGGGCCGGGTGCGGGGCGTCCGCCGCGCACCGCCGAGCACGCGGCGGCCGAGGACGGCCACCCCCAGCCGGGGGCGCGCGGCCAGGGCCAGGGGTACCGCAGCGCGGTCGAACGGCCCGCGGACGAGCCGGGTGCGGCCGGGCGTGCGCACGGTGCGCCGGGCAACCGGGTGCCGACCACCGCCGCCGGGCAGCCGGCGGCCGGGGCGGGCGAGCTCCGCGACCGGCAGGCCCGGACGCCGCAGGCCCGCGCCCAAGGCGGTCGGGCCGCGGCGGTGGACGGCGGACGGGCGGCGCGTGAGGCCCGTCCCGGGCGGGACGGCCACGCGGTCCGCACCGGCCGGGAGGGCGAGCACCCGGACGGCCGCGGCCCGCACGACAGGGCGGAGGAGCACCAGGTCGAGAGCCTCGCTCCGGCACCCCGCTCGGCTCCACCGGTGCCCGCGGCGCGTGATCGCGCCGTAGGGTGAGTTGCGTGAATGACCGTTTGGTATGGATCGACTGTGAAATGACCGGCCTCGACCTCGACCGGGACGCCCTGGTCGAGGTCGCGGTGCTGGTGACGGACTCCGAGCTGAACATCCTCGGCGAGGGCGTGGACGTCACCATCCGCCCGCCGGCGGAGGCGCTGGCGAACATGCCGGAGGTGGTGCGGGAGATGCACACCGCCTCCGGCCTGCTCGACGAGTTGGAGCAGGGCGCGACCCTGGCCGAGGCCGAGGAGCGCGTGCTCGCGTACGTGCGCCAGCACGTGCCGGAGGCCGGGAAGACGCCGTTGTGCGGCAACTCGGTGGCCACCGACCGCGGCTTCCTGGCCCGGGACATGCCGGCCCTGGAGAAGCACCTGCACTACCGGATCGTGGATGTCTCCTCGATCAAGGAGCTGGCCCGCCGCTGGTACCCGAAGGCGTACTACAACAGCCCGCAGAAGGGCGGGAACCACCGGGCGCTCGCCGACATCCGGGAGAGCATCGACGAACTGCGGTACTACCGCGAGGCGGTGTTCGTCCCGCAGCCCGGCCCGGACGCGGACACCGCGCGCGCCATCGCCGGGAAGTACCAGGCCTCGGCCGGCTGACCCGGCTGACCCGGCGCGCGCTCTCCGCAGCGACCCCCACCCCGGCGCGACCACCGCGGAGGGGGTCGCGCGGACGGCCCCCGGAGGGTCGGGGAGGGTGCCCGCGCTCGCCGGAACGAAACCCTGGCGCGAGCACCCTCTCGGATCCTGTAGAGTTCTTCCTGTCGGAACGGGAACGCGAGAGCGGGAACGGACCGGACAGATGGTGGGTGTAGCTCAGTTGGTAGAGCACCTGGTTGTGGTCCAGGTGGTCGCGGGTTCGAGTCCCGTCACTCACCCCAGAGCCTGAGGGGCCGATCTCTTCAAGAGATCGGCCCCTCAGGCGTTTTCGCGTTGCCTCAGTTGTGCGTGACGGTCAGGCTTTTCCGGGCCGCCCCTGCCGCGATAAGCTACCGGCTAGTAACATTGTCGCCATGACCACTCCTTCGATCGGCCAGATGCTCGACGCCACCGTGCCGATGGCGCACACCCTGAAGCTCGAGTACCTGGAGACCACCCCGGAGCGCGCCGTGCTCCGACTGCCCGACCAGCCCGCGTACCACAACCACGTCGGCGGCCCGCACGCCGGCGCGATGTTCACGCTCGCCGAGTCCGCCAGCGGCTGCATCGTGCTCGCCGCCTTCGGGGACCAGCTGTCCCGGGCCGTGCCGCTCGCCGTGAACGCCGAGATCGCCTACAAGAAGCTCGCCATGGGCGACGTCACCGCCACCGCCGTGCTCGGCCGCCCGGCCGCCGAGGTCGTGGCCGAGCTGGACGCCGGCGGCCGCCCCGAGTTCCCGGTCACCGTCGAGATCACCCGCGCCGACGGCGCCGTCACCGGTGTGATGACGGTCACCTGGACCCTGCGTCCCAACTCCTGACCGCCGCGCGGTCGGTGGCCCCGGGCAGAGCGCCCCGGGGCCACCTGCGCGATGACTGTCCGTGACGGCTGGCGTGACCTCACCGCCCGTCCGCTCGTTCTCAACTCACGTGCGAGCCAATCACGCGACCGAGCCCCAGGAACCCGCCCCCCGCGGCTTCGCCGGAGCGCGGCACGCGATCGCCCGGTGGCTGCCCCACCCCCGCGCCGTCGCCGCCGGCGGGGCGCTGCTCGCACAGCTCTGGGGCGTCGGAGCGCCCGGCGCGTACGCGGCCTCCGCCGAACCGCTGCCCGGGCAGGCCCAGCCCGCCGTCCGCCGGGCCCTGCACGACGGCACCGTGATCGACGGGCAGTCAGCCGCCCGCCTCGAGGAACCCGGGCATCCGGCGGCCGCGGAGCCCGGCCGCTCCCCCGGGCTGGTCGGGGAACTGACCGACGGAGCAGCGGCCGACCAGGCCACCGGCACGGTCGGCGGCGTCCTCCGGGAGCGCATCCGAGCCGGCGGGCTCCCCCTCCCCGGCCAACGCGCCACCGTCCCCGACGCCTTCGCCCTCGCCTCCGGCCTGCTCGGCACCGTCCCGGCCCAGGCCCACCCGGCCGAGACCCGCGCCTCCCGCGAGGGCGAGCCCGTCGAACTGGCCACCGTGCCGCAACCGCGCCCGCCCCGGCCGGTGGCCGGCCGGCCCCGATCCGAGGCGGCCGGGGCTCCGGTGGTACGGGAGGCCGCCGCCCTCGAGGGGCAGGCCGCGGTGGAACCCCTCGGTGCGACGGGGGTTACGGAGGGGGCTGCGGATCCCGCCGTACCGACGGACGGCGGGACGCCCCAGTCGCTCGGCCTCGCCGACACGGCGACCGTGACGGGCGCGGACGACGGCTCCGCGACGGCAACCGCAGTGCTCGTCCCCATCGCCGCCGGACTGCTGCTCACCGGCGCGGCCATGTGCAAGCACCGCGGACTGCCACGCGGGCACTGAACGGCCCGGACCGGCACTGGCTGCGTGTCTGACAATTCGCGCCCGGCGGGAATTGTCAGACACGCCTTAGGCGCCGGAGGCCAGCTCCACTTCCATCAGGGGGAGTTCACGCCCGGGGATCGAGCCGGACGGCGTGCTGCCGATGCGGGTGGCACCCATCGCCAGGTAGAAGGGCTCGGCGTGCGGGTCGGAGTCGACGGTGAGGCGGCGCAGGCCGAGTGCTCGGGCTTCGTCGCGGACGTGGTGGAACAGCGCCCGGCCGATGCCGCGGCCGATCAGATCGGGCTCGACGAAGAGCATGCCCAGTTCGCCGGACGGCGGCGCGGCGATCAGCACGGCGAACCCCAGCACCCGGCCACCGTCCTCGGCCACCACCGTCGAAGCCGGCGCCCGCCCGATCGCGGCGGCGTCCAGGGTCAGTTCGTCCCGGCAGGCGGCCATGAACGCCTCGTCGTACCCCCAGTACGCCTTGGCCCGCAGGGCGATGCCGGTGAGCAGCTCGGCCTCGGCCGGGCGGGCGGGTCGGATGTGCACGGTGTCCCCTCAGGTCGACGGCCGGGCGGTGGTAGCCATTGTCCGGCGCAACTCGGTCGCCCACCAACGGTTTTACGGTCGACGGGGACCGCCCGGCGCGCCCGTCAGCGGAAGACGCCCGGCGGCGGGGCCGGGGAGGGCGCGGCGGTGGCGTCCGTGGCGGGGACGGCGCCGGCGGTGAAGTCGGCGAGGGAGCGGCCGTGTTCGACCCGGCCGTGCGAGGAGTCGGAGGCGACGCGGCGGGTGAGGTCGGAAATGGGGAGGGGGGTGTGGGCGGCGGCGAGGATGAGGTTGCCGAAGCGCTTGCCGCGCAGGACGGCGGGGTCGGCGACCAGGCAGAGTTCGGGGAAGACCGCGGCGAGGGTGGCGACCTGGGAGCGGGCGAAGGGGAGGGCGGCGCCGTCGGCGATGTTGGCGGTGTACCAGCCGCCGGGGGCGAGGGCGCGGGCGGCGAGGGTGGTGAACTCGACGGTGGTGCAGTGGGCCGGGGTGCGGGCGCCGGAGAACACGTCCGTGATGACCAGGTCGACGCTGGCCGCGGGGGTGCGTTCCAACACGGTGCGGGCGTCCGCGCCGCGCACCTTGATCTGCCAGCCGCGCTCCAACGGGAGTTCGGCGCGGACGAGTTCGGTGAGTTCGGTGTCGATCTCGGCGACCTGCTGGCGGGAGCGCGGCCGGGTGGCGGCCACGTAGCGGGCCAGGGTGAGGGCACCGCCGCCCAGGTGGAGAACGGTCAGCGGGCGGCCGGGCGGGGCGGCCAGGTCGATCAGGTGGCCGAGCCGGCGCTGGTACTCGAAGCCGAGGTGGGTGGGGTCGGCGAGGTCGACCAGGGACTGCGGGGCGCCGTCGATCAGCAGCGTCCAGGCGGCGGGGCGGTCGCGGTCGGGGCACAGTTCGGCCAGGCCGGAGCCGACGGAGCGGGTGAGCGGGCCCTGGGCGTGGAGGCGGCCGCCCGGCCCGGTGGTGGCCGCCGGTTCCGGGCTGCGCGCGGCTCTGCTGCTTCGTCCCATGGCCGCCATTATCGCCGCCGGGAGGGAACACCCACAGGTCAGGGGCGTGCCGTGGGGATCCGGCCGGTGACTGAAAGGGCCCGGCGGAATCCTCGCGGCACGCTCGCTAGAACGGGCCGAGGCCGCTGGCGGTGAGCGTGCAGGCGGCCTCGCAGAGGGCGGAGCGGAGCACCCAGGCGTCGGTGGGGCGGGTGCTGCGGCCGGTACCGGAGGGCGGGATCACCCAGCGCGGGTCGGTGGCGCCGGGCACCAGGGCGCCGGCCGTACAGGAGCTGCCGGGCAGGTGCCAGGTCTCCCAGGTGCCGGCCGGGACGAGGAAGGAGACGGTGCTGCCGTTGCGGCTCTGCAGGACGGCTCCGCAGGCGCGGCGCAGCCGCAGGATGTCGACGGCCTCCAGGCCGTGCCGCAGGGCGACGGTCACGGTGTCGCAGCTGGTGAGCAGGGTGCCCTCCTCGGGGCCGGCGGCGTCCCGGCGCAGGCCGCCGCACGAGCCGCGGCCGCCGCCCACCGGGCCCCGGCCGGGGAACCGGTCGTCGGCGGGGTCGGGGAGCAGGGCCGGGGCAGCGCCGGCGAGCACACTCCCGGCGACGGGTCGGTACTGCGGCAGTCCGGCGGCCATCATGGGCCCTCCTGTACCTCGTCGGATCGGTAGCGCAGTTGCCCGGGGTGGGGCGCTGGGGGCGGGGAGGGGCCGGGGGACGGCCTGGGCTTCCACGTATCAGGACAACGCGGCGGTGGCACCCGAGGCCACGGGGCGCATTACAGCAAGGCATGGCATTTCATGGCGGATATCCCGCAACAACGCCCGGTTTGCACCGGATTGACGCCATATATACCGCAAACCGACTGTGGCCACCCGGTGACTCCGAGTACTCTCGGCGCCATGGCAGCCACCCCGCCGGCCGAGCCGAACCGACCGTCCCCCAACACCGTGATGCGCGCGCTGCGTGGCGACCGCTCACCCGGCGAGTTCGCCACGGCCGTCCGCCGGGCCGCCCGCGAGATCGGCGAGCACGTGTCCTGCGACGCCCGCTACGTCGGACGGGTCGAGTCCGGTGAGATCCGCTGCCCCAACTACGCCTACGAGCGGGTCTTCCGGCACATGTGGCCGGGCCGCACGCTCACCGACCTCGGCTTCGCCCCCCGCACCGCCGTCCGCCGCCGCTCGGCGGACGGCGCCGGCGGGGCGACCGGGGTGCCCCCGCTCCACCCGCCGTTCCCGCCCCTGCCCGCCCCGCGCTCACCACTCTCCACCCAACTCCCGTACGCTGCCTCGCCGTACGCGGATCCAGCCGCTCCGGACGGGCCCCCGTGGCCGAGGGCCGGCGCGGTGCCCAGGGGGCCCGATGGATCGCCCTATCTCGACGAGGAGAACGACGACGTGCGTCGCCGTACGTTCCTGGCCGGCGGCTCGACCGCGCTGGCCACCGTGATCGGCATCGACCGGCCGGCCGCGGCCGGTCCCGCCACCGGCGCCGGCTTCCGCCCGGCCGCCGGCCGAGGTGCCGTCCCCGGTGCGGAGTTCACCGCACCCTCGCTGCTCGGCCTGGACCCGGTGGTGTCCGGCCGCCCCGGACCGGTGCCGCCGTTGCGCAAGGTCGGCGCCGCCGAGGTGCTCGGCGTCGAACAGGCCGTCCGGGAGATCAGACTGGCCGACGACGCGCACGGCGCCGACACCCTGTACGACCTCGCCGGACAGTCGCTGCGCACCGCCTACCTGCTGCTCAACGAGGGCGAGTACAGCGCCGAGACGGAGCGCCGGTTGCAGGCCGGAGCCGGTGAACTGGCCATCTCGGTGGGCTGGTTGGCACACGACTCGAACCGGCTCGCGGACGCCCGCTCGTTCTACGCCGAGGCGCTCGCCACCGCCCGGATGGCCGGGGACTCCGCGCTGGAAGCGCACGTCTTCTGCAACAGCGCCTTCCTCGCCCGGGACGCCGGGCGCCCGCGCGAGGCACTGCGTGCCGCACAGGCCGGGCAGTCCGCCGCCCGGCAGCTGGACTCCGCGAGACTGCTCGCCCTGTTGGCCATGCGCGAGGCCGGCGCCTGGGCCCTGCTGCGGGACCGTTCCTCCTGTGAACGCGCGATCGGCCGGGCGTACGTCCTGTTCGACCGGGGGCCCTCCGAGGCCGACCCGGAGTGGATGTCCTTCTTCGGCGAGGCGGAGATCGCCGGCCTGCAGTCGCAGTGCTGGTCCGCGCTCGGCGAGTGGGACCGGGCCAGTGAGCAGGCCGCGCTGGCCATAGCGCTGCAGGAGCCGCACTTCGTCCGCAACCGGGTGCTGTACACCGCCGAACTGGCCCACGACCGGCTCGGCCGGGGGGACTTGGCGGGGGCGGCGCACCACGGCTCGGCCGCCGTCGCGCTGTTCGGCGAGGTCCGCTCGGCCCGGATCCGCAGCATGCTGGCGGACACCGCCGAACAGCTGCGCCGGCACGCCTCGGTGCCCGAGGTCCGCCGATTTCTGGCCGGGTACGACCAGGCCGCGGCGGCCTGAGCGGGCGCAGGGCCGAACGGGCAAAGGCCCGAGCGGACAAAGGCCCGAGCGGACCCCGAAGGCCGTCAACCGCGGGCTCAGTGGCCCGAGTTCAGCTCCTCCAGGTGGGACAGGTCGTTCCAGACCTCCACCGCCGGGGCGCCGTACTCCCAGGACAGCACGCACAGCGCCGCCGTACCGAGCTTGAACCGCTGGGCGAACTCGGGCGGCAGGCCCAGCCAGCGGGCGGTCAGGATGCGCAGCAGGTGACCGTGCGCGAACAGGACGACGTCCCGGTCGGCGCAGTGCATGACGGTGGTGTCCGGCTCCGGGACGCCGTGCTCCGCGTTCAGGCCTGCGAGGAAGGCGTCCACCCGGGCGGCCACCTCGGAGAGCTTCTCCCCGCCGGGCACCCCGTCGCGCCAGATCAGCCAGCCGGGGTGGTCGGCGGCCCGGATGTCGGCGCCGGTGCGCCCCTCGTACTGGCCGTAGTCCCACTCCAGCAGCTCGGGGCGCTCCACCGCGCGGTCGCCGAAGCCGGCCAGTTCGCAGGTCTCCTTGGCCCGGCCGAGCGGGCTGGTGTAGACGAGCGCCTCCGGCAGTCCGTTCCAGGGGGCCTTGGCGAGCCGGGTACCGAGCTCCCGGGCCATCGCGCGGCCCTCCCCGGTCAACGGGATGTCGGTGCGGCCGGTGTGGCGGCCGGTGGCCGACCACTCGGTCTCGCCGTGGCGGACCAGCACGATTCGGGCGGGCATGGAGGGCTCCTCGCAACGGGGCGGTCAACGGTCGGTCTCACCCTTGAGCACCGGGCTCCATGATCCCCCACCCGGATCGCGGCCACGATCGCGGGCTTCGATACCCGGCGGTTGCGGCCGGAACGGGCCGGTCCGCACCGCATTGTCGGACCCGGATGCGACACTGGGCCGCACCATGAACGTCTCGACGAACGTCCCGCTCAGCGGGTCCGCTGAGCCGCTCGCCCAGCGGCTCGCCGAGCTGCGCGGACCGGCCCAGCAGCGCAGTCTGAACGCACGCGCCCTCGCCGCGCTCGCCGCCAATCCGGGCTGTCACCGCCGCGCCGTGCTGGACGCGGCCGGGGTGGACAAATCGGCGCTGGCCGCCCGGCTCGGCCGCCCCGCCCCCTTCGGCCAGTCCCCGTTCGCGATCGCCCGCGGCGTCATCTTCGAGTCCCGGCTGAAGGCGGACGACTACTCCGCGCTGCTGGAACCGCTGCGCGCCCACCTCGGCGTCCCGGCCGACGACCGCGCCCCGCTGCTGGTGCCCGACCTGCTGCACCGCTCCGGCCCGGCCGTCCGCGCCGACCGGACGGCCGAGGCGCTGGCCCGGGCCGCCGCCGAGCCGGAGGCCTGGACACTGCTGGACCACCCGATGCTGCGCCTGGAGGTGGCCGGCAGCACCGCCTACCTGGAGCCGGACGCGCTGGTGGTGCACGGCGGGCGGTGCACGGTGGTCGAGATCAAGTCCTTCCCGGTGCTGGACGGCAGCGCGGACCCGGCCAAGGTCGGCGCCGCCGCCCGCCAGGCCGCGGTGTACGTGCTGGCGCTCCAGCGGACCGCCGCCGCGGCCGCCGGACAGACGCTCGCCGAGGACCCGTACAGCGAGCAGCGGCTGCCGGGCAGCCCTCGCACCAGCGTGCTGCTGGTCTGCCCGAAGGACTTCGGCAACCGGCCGACCGCGGTCGCCGTCGACGTCCGCCGCGAGCTGGCCACCACCCGCCGCCAGCTGAGCCGGATGACCGGCATCGGCCGGCTGCTGGACACCCTCCCGGCGGGCACCGACTTCGACCTGGCCGCCGACCAGGACGGCGCCCCAGCCCGGACCTCCGAGCAGCTCACCGCCGCGGTCGAGGCGGTGCCCGCCGCGTACAGCCCGGACTGCCTCTCCACCTGCGAACTCGGCTTCCACTGCCGCGCCCAGGCCCGCTGCGGCGACCGGGTCGAGCAGCTCGGCCGGGGCGTGCGCGGCGAGCTGGGCAGCATCCGTACGGTCACCGAGGCGCTGGTCACCGCATCCGGCGCGGACAACGGCGCCGGGGACGGCGACGGCGCGGACGACGCGGCCGAGCGCCTGGCCTACGCGGCCGCCCTGCGCACAGAAGCGCTGGGTGCCCGCGCATGAGCGAGCGCAGCGAGCGAATCATGAGAGGGCGCGCGTGGGCGAATGCCCCTGCCGAGCGAAGCGAGGCGGGCGCATGAGCGAGCGGAGCGAGCGAATCATCAGAGGGCGCGCGTGGGCGAATGCCCCTGCCGAGCGAAGCGAGGCGGGCGCATGAGTCTCCTCACCACCCTCGCCCGGCTGGAGGCCGTCCGCAGCGGGCACGCCGAACCGCTGGCCACCGTCCGGCACCGGCACCTGTCCGAGCGCCCGATGGTGCTGATCCCGCTGACCGCCGCCGGTGAGTCCGGCGCGCCACTGGCCGTGATGCTCGGCACCGACCGGGACGCGCCCCGGCTGCACCTGGTGCCGCAGCCGCTCAACCGCACCCTGCGGTTCGACTTCCTGGCCGAGCTGGCCGCCGACCTGCTGCCCTACCTGGAGTCCTTCGCCGACGACGTCGAGCAGATCGAGGGTTCCGAGAAGGACCCGGAGACCGGCGAGAAGACCCAGGTGTTCCGCGAGCTGTGCGCCGACGCACCGCAGCTGATCGTGCCCAACAGCGCGGGCATGCACCACCTGGCGCTGATCGGCCGCTCCACCCGGTTCCGCCGCACCGTGGAGGACGCCGAGCCCGGCCCCTACCCGGCGCCGATGCGGGTGCCGCTGCTCGGCCGCTGGCTGACCCACCTCACCGACCGCGCCCAGGTGCCCGGCTCCAGCCTGCTGCTGCCGATGACCGGCCTGCTCGCCCGGCACTGGGCCACCGGCCAGAGCCACCTGGAGGACCAGCACCTGGCCGCCCGGCTGGCCTGGCACAACCCGCCGACGGGCCTGACCGGCGCGCAGGCGGCCGAGCTGGCCGAGACCGGCCGGGACGAGCAGGGCCTGCTGCTGCACCCGCCGGCCGGCCCGACCACCGACCCGCGCTTCGACGAGTTCCTGCTCGCCCCGGCGATCGCCCGCTACGACGCCGCCGTCAACGCCCTGCAGCACAGCGCCGAGCAGCAGGACGAGGCCGCCGCCGGGCGCGCCCGGGCGACCGTCCGCTCGGCGGTCGACCAGCTGACGGAGGTGCTGTCCGCCGTCCTGCTGCCCACCTGGCGGGACGTCTGGCAGGGTCTGGACCTGCTGCGCGCCCTGCCGCCGGCCGGGCACCTGGAGGAGCGCTGGACCGGCGACCGCTGGTCCTACACCGGCCACCGGGACCGCCTCGCGGCCGGCGAGCCCCCGCAGCCCCGGCAGGACGACGCCGTCACCGCCGCCCGCAAGCTCGCCCAGCGCGAGCGCGAGCAGGCCCGCCTCGACGTCCAGGAGGCGCTGGACGACCCGCTGGCGATGGCCGAACACCGGCTGTCCGGCGAGGCGTTCAGCGGGGTGGTGACCGAGGTGGTGCCGGACTGGGACACCACCGGCCGCTCCCCCAAGCCCCGCCCGCTGCTCACCCTGCGCACCGCCGACCGCCCGCACGCCGACCTCGGCCGGGAGGTGCACCGGGTGCACGGCCCGTCCGCGCAGAAGGCCGAGATCGTCGCGGTCGAGCCCGCCGAGGGCACCATCACCCTGCGGGTGCTGTCCGGCATGGGCCGCAAGAAGGAGCCCGAGCCGGGCAGCCTGCCCGAGCCCGGCGAGCCGGTCACCTTCACCCTGTTCGAGTTGACGGTCCGCCAGTCCGCGCCGCTGCCCGAGCCGGACGACACCCCGTGGACCCACGGCGGCCCGCCCGGCACCGCGCCGGCAACCGCCCCGTCCGCTGCCGCCGAGGAGTGGGAGTAATGGCCGAGTCGACCCCCGAGCAGTCCCCGGGCGCGGCCGCCGACGCCGCCGTGGCCCGCATCCTGGCGGCCACCGTCCGCCCGTCGGCCGGCGCCCCGCGCGGCGTGGTGGTGGACTCCCCGCCCGGCGCCGGGAAGTCCACCCTGGTGGTGCGGGCCGCCCGCGAGCTGGTGGAGGCCGGCGAGCGGCTGATGATCGTCGCCCAGACCAACGGCCAGGTGGACGACCTGGTCGGCCGGCTGGCCGAGAAGGCTCCGGAGCTGACGATCGGCCGGCTGCACGCGGCGGACTCCCGGCCCGGCCCGGAGGTGCTCAGGCACGCCAATGTCACGCCCTCCGACAAGGCCGCCGACCTGGTCGAGCAGGACGTGGTGATCTCCACCTCCGCCAAGTGGCAGTGGGTCCGGACCGAGGCGCCGTGGCGGCACGCGATCGTCGACGAGGCCTACCAGATGCGCTCGGACGCCCTGCTCGCGGTGGCCCGGCTGTTCGAGCGGGCGCTGTTCGTCGGCGACCCGGGCCAGCTGGACCCGTTCACCGTGGTCGGCACCGAGCAGTGGGCGGGCCTGTCCTACGACCCGTCCAGCAGCGCCGTGGTCACCATGCTGGCGCACAACCCGCAGATCGAGCCGCACCGGCTGCCGGTCTCCTGGCGGCTGCCCGCCAGCGCGGCGCCGCTGATCTCGCGGGCGTTCTACCCGTACACGCCGTTCCGCTCCGGCACCGGCCCGGACGACCGCCGGCTGACCGCAGCCGTCCGCCCCGACGGTTCGGCGCTGGACGCCGTGATCGACCGGGCCGCCGAGCACGGCTGGGCGCTGCTGGAGCTGCCCGCCCGGCACACCGTACGGACCGACCCGCAGGCGGTGGCAGCCGTCGCGGCCACCGTCCAGCGGCTGCTGGAGCGCGGGCTGACCGCCCACTCCGAGCAGGGGGGGTCCCCGCTCACCGCGGACCGGATCGCCGTCGGCACCGCGCACCGGGACCAGGCGGCGTCCGTCCGGGCGGCCCTGCTCAAGGCGGGCGTCCCGGTGGACGGCGCGGCCGGTCCGGCCGTCACCGTGGACACCGCCAACCGGCTGCAGGGCCGGGAGTACGACGTCACGGTGGTGCTGCACCCGCTCTCCGGACGCCCGGACGCGACCGCCTTCCACCTGGAGACCGGCCGACTGTGCGTGCTCGCCTCCCGGCACCGGCACGCCTGCATCGTGGTGGCCCGGGCCGGGATCGCCGAGCTGCTGGACGAGCACCCCTCCACCGAGCCGGTCCAGTTGGGCGTCCCGGTGACCTTCCCGGACGGCTGGGAGGCCAACCACCAGGTCCTCCAGCACCTCAGCGGCCACCGGGTCCACCTGCGCTAGGCAGGGCCCGTCCGGGGGTTCCGTCGGACCCGGCGAGGACCCGCCGGACAGGCCCCGGCACTCAGTCCTCGGTCTCGCACACCGCGAAGGCCACCACGGAGCCGCGCTCCGCCTGGGCGCTCCAGCCGGTCGCGTCGGCGGTCGGGCCGCTGGCGCGCACCGGCCCGTCCGCGTCGGGCTGGAGCCGGTAGCCGCCGCCGGTCAGGTGGGTTCCGGCCGGGCAGGTCGCGGTCGAGAGGCCGCCCGGGGCGCTCGGTGGGCCGGTGACCACCTTCGCCGTCTCCACCGCGAAGGCGGGTACGGCCGGGGCCAGGACGGCGGCGGCCAGCAGGACGCCGGTGGACAGCAGGACGCCGGTGGACAGGGTCTTCGGTGCGCGCATGGGGCACTCCCGGTTCGACGGTGACTGGTTCCCGTACACCCGGAACAACCGGTTCGCACGCGATCCGGATGCGTGGCGCCCGAGGCACGCCCCCGGCGCGCGCCGGGGAATAGCGCCTTCACGCGCACCGTTCCGTTAGCGGCCGCCGCCGCGAGACAATGGACGACGGCCACAACCGGGCGGTGCGGCCCGGAGCAGCCCGCCCGCCCTCCCCCACCGAGACCCCGGAGGTGTCCGTCCATGCCCGACTCCCCCGCCGAGGCGCCTGAGCCCACCCGGCGCCTGCGCCCCGCGCAGCTGCTGTTCGAGCCGCAGTCCGCCGAGCCGGAGCCGGAACGATTCTTCGACCTGGAGTCCATCGACGACCCCGGGGAGCTGCTGCGCCGCTCCACCGAACTGGCCCTGGCCTTCCGGGCGGCCGCCGAGCGAGCCACCGACTTCCAGGCGGTCGCCGCCGCGCAGCTGGCGGACCCGCGCCGGTTCGACGCGCTGTCGGACACCGAGATCGCCGAGCGGGCGGACTGGACCCCCGACTATGCCGCCAAGATGATCGAGTACGGCCGCGGCCTGCTCCAGCCGCGCCGCCACGAGGACTGACCGGCTGGCCCCTGGCATATGCCAGAAGCGGAAGGGTACGCCGTGCCCCGCTGCCCTGTCCGGCAAACAGCACTTTCCACCACACCGGTGGCGTGCACCGCGCAGGCTGCTGGACGTGGACATCTGGACCTTGCAGTCGGTGGAGTACGTCACCGTGGCCGGAGAGTCCTGGCTCGCCTCCGCCAGCGAATACCCGCGCAGCATGCGCGCCCTCTGGGAGTCCCGCCCGTGGGCGCCGTCGGTGCTGCCCTGCGGCCGGGCCTTCGACGTGATCAGCATGCCGGCGCTGTTCGGCCGCCGGGTGCTGGACGAGCTCTGGGCCTCAGGCCCGGGCTGCGGACCGGTCGCGAGCTACCGGGGGCGCACCCTGCTGTTCGTCCAGCCCGGCGCGGCGCCCCGGCTGCGCCGACTGCTGGCCTGGGAGGAGTGGGCCCGGGACGTGCCGCCGCTGCTGTGCCACGGCAGGGGCGACGCGGTGACCGTACCGCCGGTCCAGCGGATGGTGCACGGCCCGGATTCCCCCGGCCGGGGATCCGGCCGCTGGATCGTCGCCCCGGAGGAGCGGGAGCCCTGGCTGCCCGGCGCCTCGGTGGTGCTCTGGGCCTGTGTACGGGCGGCGCGCGAGCCCGGCGCGCCCGTCCCGGCGGAGCCATCCGTCGTGGCCGGAGGGTGAACGGAGGGCGACCGGTATTCGATTTTGGCTCGGACGCGGGCCGCTGCTAGAGTCTTCTCTGTCAGCAGGCGCCGCTAGCTCAGTTGGTTAGAGCAGCTGACTCTTAATCAGCGGGTCCGGGGTTCGAGTCCCTGGCGGCGCACAGACAGCCGAGAGGCCCCTTGCGAAAGCAAGGGGCCTCTCGGCATTTTTCGGTGAAAGCACTGTCCGCCGAAGGCACTGCCCGTACCGAAGCAGCCGGGCCGCCCGCCGGAGCGGACGGCCCGGCCGGGGCTCAGCGGCCGCGCAGCGTGCGGTAGCGGGCGACCAGCGCCGCGGTGGAGCTGTCCAGCTGCTCGCCACCCTCGCCGGTGAGCAGCACCGGCTCGATCCGCTTGGCGAGCACCTTGCCCAGCTCGACGCCCCACTGGTCGAAGGAGTCGATGTTCCAGATCGCGCCCTGGACGAACACCTTGTGCTCGTACAGCGCGACCAGCTGGCCGAGCACGGACGGGGTCAGCTCGCGGGCCAGGATGGTGGTGGTCGGGTGGTTGCCCTTGAAGGTCTTGTGCGGGACGAGCTCGGCCGGCGCGCCCTCGGCGGCGACCTCCTCCGGGGTCTTGCCGAAGGCCAGCGCCTGGGTCTGGGCGAAGAAGTTGGCCAGCAGCAGGTCGTGCTGGGCGACCAGGCCCGGCAGCAGGTCGGCGACCGGCCGGGCGAAGCCGATGAAGTCGGCCGGGATCACCTTGGTGCCCTGGTGGAGCAGCTGGTAGTAGGCGTGCTGGCCGTTGGTGCCGGGGGTGCCCCAGACCACCGGGCCGGTCTGCCAGTTGACCGGGGTGCCGTCGCGGGTCACCGACTTGCCGTTGGACTCCATGTCCAGCTGCTGCAGGTAGGCGGTGAACTTGGACAGGTAGTGCGAGTACGGCAGCACCGCGTGCGCCTGGGCGTCGAAGAACGCGCCGTACCAGACCCCGAGCAGGCCGAGCAGCAGCGGGACGTTCTGCTCCGCCGGGGCGGTGCGGAAGTGCTCGTCGACCAGGTGGAAGCCGTCCAGCATCTCGCGGAAGGCGTCCGGGCCGATGGCGATCATCAGCGAGAGGCCGATCGCGGAGTCGTAGGAGTAGCGGCCGCCGACCCAGTCCCAGAACTCGAACATGTTGGCGGTGTCGATGCCGAAGTCCTGCACGCCCTGGGTGTTGGTGGACAGCGCGACGAAGTGCTTGGCCACCGCCTCGGCGCCGGCCCCCAGGCCGGTGAGCAGCCAGTCGCGGGCGGAGATGGCGTTGGTGATGGTCTCGATGGTGGTGAAGGTCTTCGAGGCCACGATGAACAGCGTCTCGGCCGGGTCGAGGTCGCGGACCGCCTCGTGCAGGTCGGCGCCGTCCACGTTGGAGACGAAGCGGACGTCCAGGTCGCGCTTGGTGAACGAGCGGAGCACCTCGTAGGCCATCGCCGGGCCGAGGTCGGAGCCGCCGATGCCGATGTTGACGACGGCGCGGATCGGCTTGCCGGTGTGGCCCTTCCACTCGCCGCTGCGGACCCGGTCGGCGAAGCCGGCCATCTTGTCCAGGACGGCGTGCACGCCGGGGACGACGTTGACCCCGTCGACCTCGACGACCGCGTCCCGCGGGGCGCGCAGCGCGGTGTGCAGGACGGCGCGCTGCTCGGTGTTGTTGATCTTCGCGCCGCGGAACATGGCGTCCCGCAGCTCGGCGACGCCGGTGGCGGCGGCGAGTTCGCGCAGCAGCTCCAGCGTCTCGTCGGTGACCAGGTGCTTGGCGTAGTCCACGTGCAGGTCGCCGACCTGCACGGTGTAGCGGCTGCCGCGCTCCGGGTCGGCGGCGAACAGCTCGCGCAGGTGGGTCTCGCCCAGCTCGTCCCGGTGCTTGGCCAGCGCGGCCCACTGCGGGGTGCGGTCGAGCGGGGTGCGGGCGTCGGCGCGGGTCTCCGACATCGGTTGGTCCTCGATTCATCTGGGTGCGGAAACCGGCAGGGCCAGGCGTGAGGCCCGAACAATCAGGGTCTCTGTGCGAGGTCGTGCGGGTACTGGTGGTATGCCGACTCCGTTGACGGCCTGCCCGGGTTCAGCCTATGCAACCCCGGAGGCGGTCGCGCACATTCCGCCCGGCGCGCGGACTGCCCGTCACTTCCGTTCCGTGCGCAGGTCCAGCCCGCGCAGCACCTGGTCGACCAGTTCCGGGTCGGCCCCGAGTTCGCTGCGGGCGACGAGCAGCTCGCGCCGGGAGGCGGCGACCATCTCCTGCTCGACGTCCCGGGCGGCCCGCAAACTGGGCGAGTCGCAGCTTGGCCTCGGCGGTGTCCTCCTCGGCGTAGTTCTCCGGGCAGAGTCGGGCCAGCCGGTCGTGCTGACGGTCCCGCAGGCGGTCGGCGACCTCGGCGGGCAGTTTGTCCTGCTCATCCAGCTCACCGAGGCGTGTGAGCACGGCTTTGGCGGCCCGCCACCAGAGCTGACGGACGGCCTGCTCGTGCCGGTCCTGGTCAATGTCCAGCTGGAGCCGCCTGGCCAGCCAGGGCAGGCTCAGACCCCGGACCAGCAGGGTGAACAGCACCACGCTGAAGGCGATGAGGACCAGCCGGCCGCGCTCGGGGAAGTCCGCGCCGGAGTGCAGGGTGAGCGGGATGGCGAGGGCCAGGGCGACGGTGGCCACGCCGTGAAGACATGCCGAGCAGCGCTTGACCTCAAGCGCACTTCAGGTTCGAGGATCGGGAGCGTCTAACGATCGGCGAACGATCAGTCGAACGGTCGAGGGAGAGGAGCCCCCATGAAGGCGGTCACCGTGGTGCGGTCCGGCGGTCCCGAGGTCCTGCGGGTCACCGAGGTGCCCGCCCCGGAGCCCGGTCCGGGCGAGGTCCGGGTGCGGGTCTACGCCGCCGGGGTGCAGCCGGTGGACCTCGCGATCCGGGAGGGGTTCCGCCCGCCGGGGCTGGCGGTCGAGCCGCCGTTCACGCTCGGCAACGAGTTCGCCGGGGTGGTCGACCGGCTGGGCCCGGGCACCGAGGGCTGGAAGGTCGGCGACGGGGTGCTGGGCTTCCGGGTGCTGGACTGCCACGCCGAGCTGGTCACGGTGGACGCCGCCCAGCTGGTGGCCAAGCCCGCCACGATGCCCTGGGAGCCGGCCGGCTCGCTCTCCGCCTCCGGCCAGACCGCACACATGGCACTCGCCCAGCTCGGGGTCGGCCCCGGCGACACGGTGCTGGTGCACGGCGCCACCGGCGGAGTCGGCACCGTCGCCGTCCAGCTCGCCCGGGCCTGGGGCGCCACCGTCATCGGCACGGCGAGCGAGCGCAACCACGACTACCTGCGCGAGCTGGGCGCGATCCCGGTCGCCTACGGCGAGGGCCTGGTCCAGCGGGTCCGGGCGGTGGCGCCGCAAGGGGTGACCGCGGCCTTCGACGCGGCCGGCCGGGGCGCGCTGGAGGCCTCGGTCGAGCTGGTCGCCGACAAGGACCGGATCGGCACCGTGGTCGACTATCCGGAGGCCGAGCGACTGGGCGTCCGGGGGCTGCGGGCACCGCGGACGGCCGAACGGCTGGCCGAGCTGGTGCGACTGTGGGAGGCGGGCGCGCTGCGGCTGGAGGTCGCCGAGGCGCTGCCGCTGGAGAAGGCCGCCGAGGCCCACCGGCTGGTCGCCACCGGGCACGTCCGGGGCAAGGTGGTGCTGACCGCCTGAGCGGGTGGGGGCCGTCCGGGCCGATTGTGTGTTTCGGCCGCTGACCAGGTAATGTTCTCCACGTCAGCAAGCGCCGCTAGCTCAGTTGGTTAGAGCAGCTGACTCTTAATCAGCGGGTCCGGGGTTCGAGTCCCTGGCGGCGCACAGACAGCCGGAAGGCCCTTCGCGAGAGCGAGGGGCCTTCCGGCGTTTCGGCAGCTACTCGCCCACCCGCCTCCGGGGCGGGATCACTCGCCACCCGTGGCAGGAAAGGTGGGAAGCAGGTCATTGCCGCCGCTCCGGCCCGCTGACAGGCTGGCCGCATGAGAGCGCGCAGCGTGGTCGTCGTCCTCTACGACGGCGTGCAGAGCCTGGACGTGACCGGGCCCGTGGAGGTGTTCGCGGGAGCGGGCACCGCCGCCGGGCAGCCGGGCGCGTACCGGGTGATCACCGCCTCGCTCGGCGGCGGACCGGTGCGCAGCCACAGCGGGCTGCGGCTGCTGCCGGACACGGACCTGGCCGAGGTCGGACCGGTACACACCCTGCTGGTCCCCGGCGGGGAGGGCACCGATCATCCGGACGGCGCGCTGGTGGCGTGGATCCGGGAACTGGCCGACCGGGCCGAACGGGTGGTGTCGGTGTGCACCGGAGCCTTCCTGCTCGCCGAGGCCGGGCTGCTGGCCGGGCGCCGGGCGACCACGCACTGGGCGTACTGCGAGGCGCTGGCCCGGCGGTTCCCCGACGTCGAGGTGGACCCGGATCCGATCCACGTCCGGGACGGACACATCGCCACCTCCGCCGGGGTCACCGCCGGGATCGACCTGGCGCTGGCCCTGGTCGAGGAGGACCTCGGCCGCGACACCGCGCTGCTGATCGCCCGCCGTCTGGTGGTCTTCCTGCGCAGGCCGGGCAACCAGGCCCAGTTCAGCACCCAGCTGGCCGCCCAGGTGGCGGCCCGGCAGCCGCTGCGCGAGGTGCAGCGGTGGATCGCCGAGCACCCCGAGGCCGACCTGTCGGTCGAGGCGCTGGCCGGCCGTTCGGCACTGTCGCCCCGGCACTTCGCCCGTGCCTTCGCCGCCGAGGTGGGGGTGACGCCGGGCCGGTACGTGGACGGCGTCCGGCTGGAGGCCGCCCGGCGGCTGCTGGAGGACACCGACGACGGCATCGAGGAGATCGCCCGCTCCTGCGGCTACGGCACCCCGGAGGCGATGCGGCGCGCCTTCGTCCGGACCCTGGCCGCCCCGCCCGTGGAATACCGACGCCGCTTCCGACCGAGTCCCGATGGAGGACACTGATGCGCATCGCCGTCCTGCTCTACGACAACTTCACCGCCCTGGACGCCGTCGGCCCGTACGAGGTGCTGTCCCGCATCCCCGGCACCGAGGTGGTGTTCACCGCCGCCCGGCGCGGGCCGGTCCGCACCGACATGACGAGCCTGGCGCTCACCGCCGACGCCGCCCTGGACGAGGTGGACTCGGCCGACCTGCTGCTGGTGCCCGGCGGGCCCGGGACGGAGGCCCAGCTGACCGACCAGGCCGTGGTGGAGTGGGTGCGCGCGGTGGACGCGACGACCACCTGGACCACCTCGGTCTGCTCCGGCTCGCTGTTGCTGGGCGCCGCCGGGCTGCTCCGGGGCCGCCGGGCCACCTCGCACTGGGTCTGCCTGGACCAGCTGCCGCAGTTCGGCGCGGAGCCGACCGGCACCGAGCGGGTCGTCATCGACGGCAAGTACGCGACCGCGGCGGGCGTCTCGGCCGGGATCGACCTCGCACTGACGCTGACCGGGCGGATCGCCGGCGACGCGACCGCGCAGGCGATCCAGCTGCTCATCGAGTACGACCCGCAGCCCCCGTACTCGGCGGGCCACATCACGACCGCCCCGGCCGGGCTGGCCGAGGAGCTGCGGGCGAACCGGCTGCTGCTCCGCTAGCCGCGCTCCGGCGGGAAGGCGTGGCGGCGGGCGGCGAGGACCAGGCCGAAGGCGGGCAGCAGCGGATCCGACAGCGCACCGTCAATGGCCCAGACGGTTGGGCCGGTCCGGGAGGACCACCCCGGTTGCCGGGGATGACACTCCGCCGAAGGATGGAGGGGTGACCCCGCCCGGCTACCTCCGCCACCCCCACCTGCACGGCGGCCTGCTCACCTTCACCGCCGAGGACGACGTCTGGATCGCCCCGCTGGACGCCGACGGCGGCGGCACCGGCCGCGCCTGGCGGGTCGGCTGCGACCGCACCCGGGTCAGCCACCCCCGCTTCTCCCCCGACGGCACCACCCTCGCCTGGACCAGCTGGCTCAGCCTCACCCCCGAGGTGTGGACCGCCCCGGTCGAGGGCGGCGAGACCCGCCGGCTCAGCTTCTGGGGCAGCCATGACACCCGGGTGCGCGGCTGGCTGCCGGACGGCGAGGTACTGGCCGTCACCTCCTTCCACGAGCCCTTCGCCCACTACACCTGGGCACACGCCCTGCCGCCGGACGGCTCCCCCGGCCGCCGGATGCCCTGGGGCCCCGTCGGCGACGCCCAGATGAGCCGCGAGCGGACCGTGCTGCTCACCGGCGCCGCTCCGCACGAGCCCGCCGCCTGGAAGCGCTACCGCGGCGGCGCGATCGGCCGGCTCTGGGTCGACGGCGGGCTGATCCTGCCCGACCACACCGGCCACCTCGCTTCCCCGATGCCCGTCGCCGGGCGGATCGCCTTCCTCTCGGACCACGAGGGCATAGGCAACCTCTACTCCTGCCTCCCCGACGGCGGCGACCTGCGCCGGCACACCGACCATGCCTCCTACTACGCTCGCGAGGCCGCCACCGACGGCACCCGGATCGTCTACCAGCACGCCGGCGACCTCTGGCTGCTGAACGGCCTGGACGCCGCCGCCCCGCGCCGGCTGCACGTCCCGCTCGGCGGCGCCCGGGCCGGACGCCGCCCGTACCAGGTCAGCGCCGCCTCCCAGGTCAAGGATCTCGCCTGCGACCAGACCGGGCGGGCCGGGGTGATCACCGTGCGCGGCAGCCAGTACTGGCTCACCCACAAGGACGGCCCGGCCCGCGCGCTCGCCGACACCCCCGGGGTGCGGACCCGACTGCCGGTGGTGCTCGGCCACACCGGCGAGGCGGCCTGGGTCACGGACGCGGAGGGCGCCGACGCGATCGAGGTGACGCCGCTGCCCGGCCACGACGACTTCCCCGGTTACGAGGGAGGAAAGAAGCACCGCCACCGGGTGCTCGCCGCCGGAAGGCTCGGCCGGGTCCTGGAACTCACCGCCTCCCCCGACGGCACCCACCTCGCCGCCGCCGCCTCGGACGGGCGGCTGCTGCTGGTCTCCGCCACCGACGGCGAGGTGCGCGAGCTGGCCGCCTCCGACTACGGGCCGGTCTCCAGCGCCCGGTTCTCCCCCGACTCGCACTGGATCACCTGGTCCCAGCCGGCCGCCGGGCGCTCGCTGCGCCGGATCCGGCTCACCCGCACCGACACGCCCGCACCGGTCGTCGACGTCACCGACGGGCGGTTCGAGGACGAGCAGCCGGTCTTCACCCGGGACGGCCGCTACCTGGCCTTCCTCTCCTGGCGCGGCTTCGACCCGGTGCACGACGTGCACACCGGCGACCTCTCCTTCCCGGTCGGCTGCCGCCCGTACCTCGTCCCGCTCAGCGCCGACACCCCGTCGCCGTTCGCCGCGCCCGCCGAGGACGGCACCCCGCGCGGGAACGGCGGCGGCGACGGCACCGTCCGGGTCGACCCCGAGGGCATCGGCGAGCGGCTGTTGCAGTTCCCGGTGATCGCCTCCAAGTACTCGGCCACCGACGCGGTGCGCGGCGGCCTGGTCTGGCTGCGCTGGCCGATCTCCGGCACCCTCGGGCAGACCTTCGCCAGCCCCGACGACACCTCCGGCCGCCCCTCGCTGGAGCACTACGACCTGACCCGGGGCAGTCGCACCACCCTGGTCGACAAGCTGGACGGCTACGCGGTCTCCGGCGACGGCGGCTCGATCGCGGTCTACTCGGCCGGGACGCTGCGGGTGTTCCCGGTCGGCGTCCCCTCCGCCGGGACCACCGTCGACCTGCGCCGGATCACCCACACCGTGCACCCGGCCGCCGAGTGGCGCCAGGCGTACCACGAGGCGGCCCGGATCGTCCGGGACCAGTTCTGGGACGAGCCGATGTCCGGCCTGGACTGGCCGGCGCTGGTCGCCCAGTACGAGCCGCTGCTGGAACGGGTCTGCTCACCCGACGACTTCGCCGACCTGCTGCGCGAACTCCTCGGCGAACTCGGCACCTCGCACGCCTACGTCACCCCCTCCCGGCGTGCCGAGGGGCCCTCGCTCGCCCAGCAGCCGCTCGGCCTGCTCGGCGCCAGCGCCCACCGCTCCCCCGACGGCCGCTGGCTGGTCGACCAGGTGCTGCCCGGCGAGTCCTCCGACCCGCGCGCCCGCGCCCCGCTGGCCGCCAAGGGGGTCCGGAAGGGCGACGAGCTGCTGGAGGTCGGCGGCCGCCCGGTGGACCCGCTTCGCGGCCCGTTCCCGCAGCTGGCCGGCACCGGCGGCACCACCGTGGAACTCGCCCTGCGCAGCGGCCCGGACGCCCCGGTGCGGCGGATCGCGGTCACCCCGCTGACCGACGAACGGGCCATCCGCTACCAGGACTGGGTGGTCAAGCGCCGCGCCCTGGTGCGGGAGTTCAGCGACGGGCGGTGCGGCTACCTGCACATCCCGGACCTCGGCGGCTCCGGCTGGGCGCAGTTCAACCGGGACCGGCGGCGGGAACTGGACAAGCCCGCACTGGTGCTGGACGTGCGCGGCAACGCCGGCGGCAACGTCTCCGAACTGGTGCTGGAGAAGCTCACCCGGCAGGTCCTCGCCTGGGACTTCACCCGGGACCGCCAGCCGGTCCGCTGGCCGCGCCACGCCCTGCGCGGTCCGCTGGTGGCGCTCGCCGACGAGGCGACCAGTTCGGACGGGGACGTGATCATCGCGGCGATCAAGCTGCTCGGCCTCGGCCCGGTGATCGGCAACCGCACCTGGGGCGGGGTGGTCGGGATGACCGGACGGCACACCCTGGGCGACGGCACCCAGATCTCGGTGCCGAAGAACGCCTCCTGGTTCAGCGGCGGGCTCGGCTGGTCGGTGGAGAACCGGGGCGTCGAGCCGGACGTGCACGTGCTGTGCACCCCGCAGGACTGGGCGCGCGGGCGCCACCCGGACCTGATGGCCGCCGTCCAGCTGGCCCTGGAGCTGCTGGAGGACGCCCCGGCCGCGGCGCCCCCGCCGGAGTCCACGCCCCGGCCGGACCTGCGGCGCCCGCCGCTGCCGCCACGGGCGCGGTGAAGGTGCCGGGCGTCAGTCCCAGGGGTCGCCCTCGGCCGTCATGTTCTCGGCGGCGCGCCGGTCGGCCTCTTCCTGGGCGAGCCGCTCCTGCGTCTCGCGGGTGCGCTCGACTTCGTCGCTGAACGCGTCCGCGGCCTCGTCGTGCGCGAGGGCTGCGCGCTGGGCGGCATCCTGCTCCTGGTGGCGGCCGATCGAGCCGCGCTCATCCTCGGAGGCCTCGTGCGCCTTGTGGCGGAACCTGTCGAAGATGCCCATGACTCCTCCTTCGGACGGATTACCGGGCTGCCCCCACTCTCACACCGGGGGCCGGTGGACGCATGTTGAGCCTTTGGTCCCTGCCGGACGCGCCCAAGGGCCGTAGCCGGGGACGGGCGGCAGGCGGAGGGTGGCGGTGTGAGGAACTCGACCGAGGAACTGCACGACGGACCGCGCCGACGGGTCGGTGCGCTGGCCGCGCTGGACGGGCGGCTGCCCGGCGCCCACGACCTGCTGCTGATGCAGTGCCCCAGTTCGCTGCGGCCGCTGGCCGGCGGCGAGCTGCCGGAGTGGGCGCGGGCGGTGCTGCGGACGCACCCGTGGGTGACGGTCGGCCGGGCGCCGTCGGTGGTCGGCGGCCCGGTGGACGTGCCGCGACCGCAGCGCTGCACCCGGGACCCGGAGGCGGCGCCCGAGCACTGGATCCCGGTGACCGTACGCGGCCCGCGCCCCGGGCAGCGGCTGGACGCGCTGGCACCCTGGGCCGCGGTGGCCCGGACGCTGCGGCCCGAGCAGCTGGCCGAGCGGCGCGAGCGGCTGGCCCCCGAGCGGGTCGCCGGGATCCCGGCGCTGGCCCTGCTGCCGGAGGTGGTCCGGCTGGTGGCGGACCACCGGCTGCCCTGGGGGCCGATCGGCGCGGTCGCCTACGAGTTGGGCACCGGGGTGCCGGTGGCCGGGCCGCTGAGCCCGCTGCGGCTGGTGCTGCGCGCCCCGCACCCGGTGAGCCGGCGGGACGCGCTGCAGCTGCGGCGGGCGCTGAGCAAGCTACCGGTGCCGGTGCAGGCCGAGCTGGAGACCCGCTACGGCGCGGTGCAGCTGGCCGAGTACGCGGCCGCGCCGTTCACCCTCACGCTGCTGACGCCGTACGGGCCCCGGGAGGTCCGCGATCCGTGGTTTCCCCGGGGCCCGTACGTCTGAGCCGTCGGATCAGCCGCTGACGCTGGGTGCGCCCGTCTCCAGGTGGCCGGTGAAGCGCTGCGACCAGCTGCTGTCGGCGTCCACCGTGACGGTGAAGTCGTACCAGCCGTTGCTGTAGGCGACCGCATTGAAGAAGTCGCTGACGCTGCCGCCGGCCGGCACCTGATGCGTCCAGGGGCCGTCCGTCCGGTAGTTGTTTGAGGCGATGGTGAAGGTCATCGGCGTGCTGCCGGAGTTGGCCAGCTTGAAGTAGATCGCCAGCTTGCCGGTGCCCGGCTCGACCGCGTACGAGGCGGTGACGGCCGCGTTCTTGCCCGGCTGGGTGAGGTCGCCGGTGAAGCGGCGCAGGAACCGGTTCGGACCGACCACGGTCAGGTCGTACTTGCCGTTGCCGAAGCCGTTGGTGCCGCAGTTGAAGAAGTCGGTGACCGGGCTGCCGGAATCGACGGTGTACTGCCAGGGACCTCCGCTGCGGTAGGCGTTGGCGTAGGCGGCGAAGTGCGCGGCCCGGGCGGCTCCGTCGTTGGACATCTTCAGCCAGACGTGCATGACGCCGTTGGCGTTGGTGTCCCAGTGGTCCAGGTTGGCGTTGGGCTGGTAGGGCAGGGCACGGGCCGGACGGGTGCCGGGCTCCTGCGCGGGCAGCGCGTTGTTGCTGGGCGAGGGGTTGGGCAGCGGGCCGCAGGTGGACAAACCGATGGTCCGCGAGGTGTCGGGCAGCGAGGGCATGCCGTACACCGGATTGGCGAAGTCGAAGACCGAGGTGAGGTCGCCGCAGACCTGCCGGCGCCAGGCGCTGATGTTGGGGCTGGTGGCGGGCTTGCCGATGGCGGCGGTCCACACCTCCAGGAAGCGCAGCACCGAGGTGTGGTCGAAGGTCTCGGAGTTGACCCAGCCGCCGCGGCTCCACGGGGAGACGGCGATCAGCGGGACGCGGAAGCCGAGGCCGATGTTGGTGGAGTTGTAGAACTCGTCCGCGGTGCCGGAGGGCGCCGCCGGCGGCGGGACGTGGTCGAAGAAACCGTCGTTCTCGTCGTAGTTGATCAGCAGAACGGTGGAGTTGAACACGTTGGGGTCCGCGTTCAGGGCGTCCATCACCATGTGGACGAAGTGCGCGCCGTCCTCGGGGGTGGCGTAGGGGTGCTCGGAGGACTGCTGGTCGGCGACGATCCAGGAGACCTGCGGCAGGGTGCCGTTCAGCACGTCGGCCCTGATCGCGGCGGCGATGTCGTCCGGGGTCCTGCCGGTGACGGCGGGGACGGAGCCCATGCCCTTGACGGCGAGCGGGCTACCGGCCGGGGCGCCGGTGAACTGGCTGAAGTAGGCGAGGGCGTTGTCGCCGAAGTTGTCGTTGGCGTTCTGGTAGACCTTCCAGCTGACGCCGGCGTTCTGCAGCGCCTCGGCGTAGGTCTGCCACCGCAGGTTGGACTCGGATCCGCCGTCGTAGGCGGGACCGCCGGCGGTGCCGTTGGGGTCGATCCAACCCGACCAGTGGTAGGTGCGGTTGGGGCCGGTCGCGCTCAGTACCGAGCAGTGGTAGGCGTCGCAGATGGTCCAGTTGTCGGCCAGCGCGTAGTGGAACGGGATGTCGGCGCGCTGCAGGTAGCCGAGGGTGCGGACGGTGCCCTTGGCGGACACCCAGGAGTCCATCTTTCCGCCGTTCCAGGCCTTGTGCTGGTCGGACCAGGCGTGCGAGAGGTCACCGTTGCACTGCGCCAGGGTCTCCGGGGAGCCGCTGTTGCCCGAGGGGTTGAAGGCCCACGGGTACTGACGGGCGAACAGGCCGTTCGGCTGGTTGAAGACGCTGTAGCCGCCGGAGATCTGGATGGCGGCCTTGTCGGCGAAGCCGCGGACGCCCTTGAGAGTGCCGAAGTAGTGGTCGAAGCTCCGGTTCTCCTGCATCAGGACCACGACGTGCTGGACGTCGGTGATGGTCCCGGTGGTGCTCAGTGTCGCGGCCACCGCCGGAGCGCTGCCGGCGACGGCGGATCCGCCGACCACCGCCGCTCCCGCCGCGGCGCCCGCGGAGAGTGCCATGAACTTCCTGCGATTCAGCTCAGCCATCTGACCGGCCCGTCCATTCCCGAGGTGTGTATACAGGTCATGCCCCAGCCCCCCGAACGGCGAGCATCTTTGCGCAGGTGAGGGCCGCGAGAAAGGGCCCTCGGTCAAGCTTTGGCGGACTGTTCACCGGCCCATCGCCGAGCGACGGGCCGGTGAACGAGTTGTTCAGACATCCTTCACCTGGATCCCCAGCGCGTGGGCGAACTGCGGTGCCAGCTCCAGCAGTTGGGTGGAGCTGATGACCGCTCCGCGCAGGCCCTGGTGGCCGTCCGCCAGCCCGAGCCGGACGGCGCCGCGCAGGTCGGTCTCGCTCAGCACCGCCCCGCGCAGCCGGACCTCCTCCAGCGTCGAGCCGGGGAAGGAGACCCCGGTCAGCTTCGCCTCCCCGAAGTCCACGTCGCGCAGCAGGCAGTCCTCGAACACGACGTCCCGCAGCACGGCCGACCGCAGGTTGACCGCCTCCAGCTTGCAGCCGCGGAACACCACCCGTCGCAGCGCCGAGCCGTACCCGGCCACCCCGGCCAGCACGCCGCCGACGAAGGCGCTGTCCTGCCACTCGGTGTCGCTCAGGTCGCAGGCTACCCAGCGGCCGGCCTGCACCCAGACCTCGTTGAACCGGGCCTGGCGCAGCTTGACCCCGCTGAGCGCGACCCCGGTGAAGGCGCACTCCAGGAAGGCCGCCCCGGCGGCCGACTCGTCGGTGTGCTCGCCGCCGTCGAAATGCGCGGTGTCGTAGCGGTCGTCGCTGCGCAGCGGCCCGGTGTGCGGGCGCAGCAGCTCGGCGTACGGGAGGTCGGCGAGCCGGTCGGGGGCGGAACGGGGCATGGCGGCACCTTTCGGGACGGATCTCGCCCGCATGCTCGCACGCGCCACCGACAACACCCGGGACCGGCCGCAGCGGCGTGCGGCCGGTCCGGGGGCGCTCAGGGCTGTCAGCCGCGCGCCCAGAGCGAGTTGACCCGACTGCGCTCGGTGCTGTTCGGGTACGGGTTGGTACAGGACGGGCCGGGGCCACCGCCCGACATCAGCTCACTGCACGGGCCGGAGTAGTGGTCCGGCAGGCCGAGCACGTGCCCGGTCTCGTGGGCCGTCACCCGGACCGGGTTGTACTGCCGGTTCTGCTGGTAGTCGAGGAAGATGTAGCCGCGCCCGTGCCCGTCGGTGCTGGCGTACGAGCCACGGCTGTCGTTGCCCTCGTAGTAGCGGAAGTCGGCGGCCGAACCCGACCTCAGCTGGACGTTCTTGACCGAACTGTTCCAGATCTGCGCGGCGTTGGCGATCTGGGTGCGGAAGGACGGGGCCGAGCTGGCGTCGTAGGTGACCACGACAGTGGCCAGGCCCGGGTTGGCAGCCTGCTTGGCCTTGGCTGAGGCCATCACGGCCTGGAAGAACGCCTGGTTGTCCGCGGCCTCGGCGGCCGAACCGGCGTACGTCGAGGCGGTGTAGCCCTGCACGGCGGCCGGAGCGGCCGGTGCGGCGGCGGCCGCGGTGGTGGGCAGCACGGCGAGGCCGGCCGCGAGGGCCAGGCCAAGGGTGGCGGACAGTACGGATCGCTGCATGTGGGGGCTCCGATTCCTGTGGTGCCGCAGCCGGTTGGGGGCCGGCCCTGGGGGACACCTGGTGAACGGGTGATGCCCCCAGAGCTTCGGGCAGCCCGGCGGGCGGGCGGATGATGTCAACCCGCGATAGCCCGACCCAATACCCCGGCGCTCCGTGGATTTGAGTCGACTTTTCCTGGCCTTGACTCACCCATGCCCCTGGCATTCCGTTCCACCTGCGGCTAGGCTCCGAGGCGGGGAAGTACCCACTGCGGCGGGCCGCCCGTTTCCGGCCGGGCGGCCCGCCGCACCCCGATCCGCTCGGCAGTACGGCTAGTTCGCGGGCGCCGCGCCGTTCGCCCAGATCGAGTCGACCTGCGCGCGCTCGTTGCTGTCGGGGTACGGGTTGGTGCAGGACGGGCCGGGGCCGCCACCCGACATCAGCTCGCTGCACGGGCCGGAGTAGTGGTCCGGCAGACCGAGCACGTGCCCGGTCTCGTGCGCGGTGACGCGGGTCGAGTCGTACTGCTGGTTCTGCTGGTAGTCGAGGAAGATGTACCCGTGCCCGTGCCCGTCGGTGCTGGCGTACGAGCCACGGCTGTCGTTGCCCTCGTAGTACGAGAAGTCGCCGGTGCCACTGGACTCCTGGAGCTGGACGTTGTGCACCGAGCCGTTCCAGATCTGCGCGGCGTTGGCTATCTCGCCGGTGAAGGAGGGGGCGCCGGCGGTGTCGTAGGTGACGGTGACGGTCTGCAGCCACGGGTTGGCGGCCCGCTTGGCCTTGGCGGAGGCCATCACGGCTTGGAAGAACGCCTGGTTGTCGGCCGCCTCGGCGGCCGAACCGGCGTACGTCGAGGCGGTGTAGCCCTGCACGGCGGCCGGAGCGTCCGGTGCGGCGACGGCGGTGGCGGGCACGATCGCGAGGCCGGCGGCAACGGCCAGGCCCAGGGCGGCGGACAGCACGGATCGCTTCATGGGGGGCTCCGAATTCGCGGGTGCGCCGGCTCGCCCGGGCCGGTGGGGGCCGGGCACGGCTCGTACGGCGCACGGTGGGGGCCGCCCCGGCGGGGACCGGGGCGGTGTGCTGCCCCCGAGCTTCGACCCGCCCGGGCCGGTCGCGGATGATGTCAACCGGCGATAGCCCAGCCGCATACCGGCGGGGGCCCCGTCGTGCGGTCCCCCGGCGAGCCTTTGATTCCATGTCATGTCCTTGGCGAGGCGGTGCGGCGACGACTATGCTCCCGTCGTGGAGCTCGACGTGAGACACCTCCGGGTGCTGTGCGCGATCGCCGACACCGGCAGCCTCCGCAAGGCCGCGCTCCAACTCGGCATGACCCAGCCCTCCCTCACCACCCAGCTGCACCGCATCGAACGGGCCATCGGCGGAGCCCTGTTCACCCGCGAACAAACCGGCAGTCGGCCCACCGCGCTCGGCCACTCGGTGCTGTCCCGGGCCCGGCCGGTGATCAGCGAGATGGCCGCGCTGGTGGCCGCCGCCCGCCAGGAGGCCCGGGACGCCGCCGGGCCCGGCCGGCAGCGGCGGCTGCGCATCGGCAGCGTCGGCAGCCGGGCGGTCGCGGCCTGGCTTCGCCGGGTGCACGAGCGGCTGCCGGACACCGACACCACCATCCACGTCGACATCTCCGCCAGCGCGCTGCTGCGGATGGTCGCCGCCGACCAGCTGGACGTGGCTTTCGTCTACGAGAGCGAGGGCTTCCCGCTGCGGGTGCCGCCGGACGCCGAGCACCGGGTGCTGATGGCCCGGGAGCCGCAGTTCGTCGCGCTCGCCGCCGGCCACCCGGCCGCCGCCCGTCCGGTCGTCCACCTGGCCGACCTCGCCGAGGACACCTGGATGGTGGACCCGACCGCCGACCACGAGTACGCGGCGATGCGCCGGGTGTTCAGCGAGGCCGGGCTCAACCCCCGGGTGGTTCAGGTACGGGACAACGCCACCGCCGCCGAACTGGTCGCCTCCGGCGAGGCCGTCCGCCCCTGCCAGCCGACCTCACTGCCCGGACCCGGCACCGTGGTCCGCCCGGTGCACGGGGACCCGCTGGCCGTCCGGCTGCTCTTCACCTGGCGCCCGCGCACGCTCAGCCCGCCCGCCCTGGACGCGCTGTACGGCGAACTGCGCGCCGCCTACATGGATCTGGCCAAGGTCAACCCGGCCTACCTGGCCTGGTTGGCGCGACACGAACCGGTGCTGCTGAGGCGGATCCAGGGCGTCTCCTGAGCGGGTTCAGGCCCGGCTCTCCCGGCCGTGGATCAGCACGCCCACCGTGACCACCAGCGCGCAGACCAGCGCAGCTCACAACACCCAGGCGAAGGCCCGCCAGTTGGAGCGCAGGTGCTCGTGGACGGGCCGGGCGAAGTAGATCCACCGGGCGGCGGAGCAGATCAGCAGCCCACCGACCGCCACCGGCACCAGCTGGCTCAGCTCCTCGTGGTGGCGACCCGGTGCCGCTCGTCGCGGTCGCGCGGAACCATCCGGCGCACCGGCGGCGGGTCGACGTGGTGCGGACGGGGTGCCGCGGCGGCGGGATCACTGGCCATCGGCACTGCTCCGGGAGTCGGGACGGGGTCTGGAGCGGACCGGAGGGGCCCGCCGTCCCGCGCAATCCGGCAGCGGCCCGGGCCCGGCGCACGCACCGGCGCGACGCGCACGCGGGGTGCGCGCGCCGGTCCGGCAACCCCGTTCGAACCCGGGCACGATGCCCCGTATACCCCTTTTCTCCTTGCTGTCAGCCGTAGTTGACGCCCCGGTGCGCGAACCGGGTGACAGCGCGGCGGGTTTCCGGGCGCGCCCGCGCGCTGCGCCTCGACCGGCCGCGACGCCCCGCTAGATTCGTCCCCGGTTGGAAGCGATCGCGGGCCCTGCGGGGCCCCACGACACGGGCGGCCTGCGGGCAACGCGGAAGGTCAAGGCGGGTGGCAGGACAGCGGGGGCGGCGCAGCCGACCCACCCGTGTCCGCACCACCGGCCTCGTGATCACCGCGCTGCTCGCCAGCGCCTGCCGTGCGGTCGCCCTCGCCGTCTCGGCGGCCCGGGCTACTTCTCCCAGCCGATCTTGCTGTAGTCCTCCTGGGCGAGGCCGAAGGCGCCGTAGTTGGCGAGTCCCTTGCGGACCGCCACCACGGCGGGCCGCTGGTAGAGCTCGACGGTGTGTCCGAGCTCCCAGATCTTCGCGTCCGCCAGGTTGTAGAGCTTCGCGGCCTCGACCGGGTCGACCGTCCCGGACGCCTTCTTCAGCAGGTCGTCGATCTCCTGGGTGCCCAGGCGCGACGGATTGCTGAAGGTGTTGTCGCCCACCGGCAGACGGAAGTTGGCCAGACTCTTGGAGTTCGGGAAGGAGTCGGTGTTGCGCCAGCTGGCGATGTCGAACTTGCCCGGGGTGATGTACTTGGCGAAGAAGTCGTTGCCGGGCACCTTGTCCAGGTCGACCTTCACCCCGGCCGCCTGCCACATCGCCGCCGCCGCGGTGGCGAGGTCGAGCTGAGCCTGCGGAGTGCCGTCGCTGAGCACCCAGTGCAGCTCCAGCGGCTTCCCGTCCCTGGTGCGCGGCTGACCGCTGCCGGTCTCCTTCCAGCCGGCGTCGTCCAGCAGCTTCTTGGCGGCGGCGAGGTCGAACTTGGCCCACTCGCCGGAGTTGTCCTGGTAGCCGGCCTGGTTGGGCATGATGATGTGGTTGCCGAGCGGCTTGAACTCCACCGGCACCCCGTTGTTGGCGATCTTGATCAGTGCCGAGCGGTCGAGCGCCTTGCCGAGCGCCTGGCGGACCGTCCGGTCCGCCAGCGCACCCGTGCCGCCGAAGGAGATGTGCACCTCGTCCCACGGGCTGGCGGCCCGGATCACGGTGTCCTTGGCGCTCTTGAGCTGCCCGTACGCGGTGGCGGTGCCGGCCGAGGCGAGGTCGATCTCGTTGTTGAGGTAGGCCTGGATGCTCGCCGACTTGTCCATCACCCGGAAGGTGATCTTGTCCAGCTTGGCCTTGGCCCCCCACCAGGCCGGGTCCGGGACCAGGCTGAGGGTCTGGGCGGTCTTGTCCGCCACGCCGATCTTGAACGGACCGGCGGTGATCGGGATCTTCTCCACCCAGCCCTTGTTGAAGTCGTCCGGGGTGGCGATGCCCGCCGCTGGGACCAGCGGGCGGAACAGGTTCTGCCAGTCCGCGTACGGCTGCGAGAAGGTGACCTTCACCTCGGTCGGGTCGGCGCCCTGTTCGACCGCGGAGATCAGCTCGTAGCCGGACGGGTCGTAGATGTTGTACGCCGGGTCCCTGCCGTTGCTCGCCTGCCAGTCGGCCTTGAAGTCCAGGTAGCTGAGCGGCTTGCCGTCCGACCACTTGGCCTTGGGGTTCAGCTTGTACGTGATCACCTGCGGCGAGGTCGAGGTGACCTTGGCCTCCACCAGGTAGTCCGGGTTCGGCTGGAAGGTGCCGGAGGCGTCGGTGGTGAAGATCGACGGCTCCACGGCGCGGACCAGGCTCACCGTGTCGGTGTAGCTGCCGCCGTCCACCTGGAGCGGGTTCCACTGGGTGATCCACTGGTCCAGCTGGAAGCGCACCTCGCCGCCGTCCTTGACCTGGTCCGCGGGCTTGGCGTTGATGTCCTGGGAGTCCTGTCTCGGCGGCTCGCTCTTGGCCACGTTGTCGGCCGAGCCGCTCCCGCCCGAGGTGCACGCGGTGACCGCGAGCACCACGGCGGCGGCGAGGACGGCCACCCGGCCGAAGCGGCGGGTCGCACTGGAAACGTCCATGAGGGTCCCCTTGCTGAGGTCTGCTGACGAGTTCTGCGAAGCGGGAGTTGGGGCGCAGTAGGCATGACTGGGCTTGAGCGTGGGCACTCAATCCGGCACCGAGCCAGAGGAACGTAACAGCGGACCGGATCCGCCACCAGGGGAGGAGCGCACACCTGATCCAAAAGTCACCGGGGGCAACGCAGTCGCAACACCCCCGCCGTCCCCGGGTGTTTCACTCTGACCTGCGACTTCACCAACTGCCCTGTCGTCCCAGCCGACTGACGCCCTGACCGGGCCCCGACCGAAGGCCACCACCCGATGCCCACCAGACGCGTCGGCCCCACCCCCACCCCGGGCGGCCGTTGATGCTCCGCTACCTGGCGAAGCGGCTGAGCTACTACGCGGCGCTGCTGATCGCCGCCGTCTTCCTGGCGTACGCGATCTCCGCGAGCGCCCTGCAGCCGCGCACCTACTTCGACGCCAAAGTCCCCCGCCCGTCCGCCGAATCGGTCGAGCGCCAGCTCACCGCGCTCAACCTGAACGACCACACCCCGGTGGTCGAGCGATTCGGGCACTGGGCCGGCGGCCTGCTCCACGGCGACCTCGGCCGGACCATCCACGACACCCCGGTCACCGACGACTTCGGCCGCCGGGTCTGGGTGTCGCTGCGGCTACTGCTGCTCGGCAGCCTCCTCGGCGCGGTACTCGGCGTCGCCACCGGGGCGTGGAGCGCCGTGCGCCAGTACCGGATCTCCGACCGGCTGCTCACCGTGCTCTCCTTCGCGCTGCTCTCCACCCCGGTCTTCCTGGTCGCGCTGTTCCTCAAGAACGGCGCGATCGCTGCCAAGGAGGCGGCCGGCCACGAGGTCATCCCGTTCACCGGCTACGAGACCCCCGGGCTGGCCGGCGGCCTCGGCGCCCACCTCGCCGACTGGGCGCTGCACCTGCTGCTGCCCACCGTCTCGCTCGCCCTCGGCGGCCTCGCCACCTACAGCCGCTACCAGCGCGGCACCATGCTCGACGTGCTCGGCTCCGACTACCTGCGCACCGCCGAGGCCAAGGGACTCACCCGACGCCGGGCCCTGCTCAAGCACGGGCTGCGCACCGCCGTGATCCCGATGTCGACGATGTTCGCCTACAGCTTCCTGGGCATCTTCACCGGCGCGATCTTCACCGAGACGATCTTCGGCTGGCACGGCATGGGCGAATGGCTGATCCAGTCGATCAACGAACAGGACGTCAACTCGGTAGTGGCGATCAACCTGTTCACCGCCGTCGTCGTGCTCGCCTCCGGCTTCCTGGCCGACACCCTGCACGCCGCCCTCGACCCGCGCGTGCGGTCATGACCGGAGGTGACGTGAAATGACCGTGGTCGCTGCTGATTCCGCCGACTCCGCGGAGTCCCCCGAGCCCGCCGACTCCGGCCCCTCCGCTCCACCCGCCGGGCGGCCCCGGGCCACCGGACGCGGCCGGATCGTCCTCACCCGGGTGCTCGCCGCCCGCGGCGCCGTGGTCGGAGCCGTCCTGATCCTGCTGCTGTTCGCGCTCGCCTTCGGCGGGCCGTACCTGACGCCCTGGGACTACGCCGCCCCGGACTTCACCGCGCTGCACCAACCCCCGTCCGGCGAGCACTGGTTCGGCACCAACGGGGTCGGCCAGGACGTGTTCGCGCAGACCGTGCGCGGTCTGCAGAAGTCGCTGATCATCGGCCTGCTGGTGGCGCTCTTCTCCACCGTGCTGGCCTCGCTGGTGGGCGCCTGCGCGGGCTACTTCGGCGGCTGGACCGACCGGGCGCTGATGTTCCTGGTGGACCTGCTGCTGGTCTTCCCCAGCTTCCTGATCATCACCATCGTCTCGCCCCGGCTGCGCAGCAGCGGCTGGATCGCCTTCGTGCTGCTGCTCGCCCTGTTCAACTGGATGATCACCGCCCGGGTGGTCCGCTCGATGACCCTCTCCCTGCGCGAGCGCGAATTCGTCCGCGCCGCACGGTTCATGGGCGTCCGGCCACTACGGATCATCAGCCGGCACATCCTGCCGAACGTCGCCTCCTTCCTCATCATCGACGCCACCATCGCGGTCGGCGGCGCGGTGATGAGCGAGACCGCGCTCTCCTACTTCGGCTTCGGCGTCCGGCCGCCGGACGTCTCGCTCGGCACCCTGCTCGCCGCCGGGACCACCGAGGCACCGGTGTTCCCCTGGATGTTCTACTTCGCGGCCGGGCTGCTGGTGCTGTTCGTGCTCGCCGTCAACCTGGTCGGGGACGGGCTGCGCGACGCCCTCGACCCCACCTCCGGGGCGGCGGGCCGCCGTTCCCGCCGTTCAGGTCGATCCGGTCGATCCGGTCGATCCGGTCGATCCGGTCGATCCGGTCGATCCGGTCGATCAAGCCGTTTCGGCCGCTCCGGTCAGCCCGGCCAGCCCGAACGTTCGCAGAGGAAGAGCTCGTGACCACTGTTGTCGAGACCCCACTGCTCGCCGTCCGGGACCTGCGGGTGGAATTCGCCGGGCCGCACGGCCCGGTGCCCGCCGTACGCGGGGTGGACCTCACCCTGCGGCGCGGCGAGACGCTCGGCATCGTCGGCGAGTCCGGCTCCGGAAAGTCCGTCACCGCGCTGTCCGTGCTGGGACTGCTGCCGGGTACGGCCCGGGTCAGCGGCTCGGTGCGCCTCGACGGCCGGGAGCTGGTCGGGCTGCCCGGGAAGGAGCTCGCCGCGATCCGCGGCCGACGGGTCGCCATGGTGTTCCAGGACCCGCTGTCCGCCTTCACCCCGGTCTACCGGATCGGCGACCAGATCGCCGAGGCGGTCCGCGTCCACCAGAAGGTCGACAAGGCCGCCGCCCGCCGCCGGGCCGCCGAACTCCTCGACCTGGTCGGCATTCCGGCGCCCGACCGGGCCCTGGACAGCTTCCCGCACGAGTTCTCCGGCGGCATGCGCCAGCGCGCGATGATCGCCATGTCGGTCGCCAACCAGCCCGACATCCTGCTCGCCGACGAGCCCACCACCGCGCTGGACGTCACCATCCAGGCCCAGGTGCTGGACGTGCTGCGCACCGCGCAGCGGGAGACGGGCGCGGCGCTGGTCCTGGTCAGTCACGACCTCGGGGTGATCGCCGGGACGGCCGACCGGATCGCGGTGATGTACGCGGGCCGGGTCGTCGAAACCGCCGGGGTGGACGCGCTGTTCGTCGCGCCTCGGCACCCGTACACGCTCGGTCTGATCGGCGCGCTGCCCAGGCTGGACGGGCGCGGCGGCGCGCTGGTGCCGATCCCGGGCACCCCGGCGCCGATGGCCGAACTGCCGCCCGGCTGCCCGTTCGCCGCGCGCTGCCCGCTGGCCGAGGAGCGCTGCTCGACGGCGGAGCCTCTGCTGGAACGGAGTCCGGACGGGGGCCTGGACGGGGACGGCGGGCATGCGGCCGCCTGTGTGCGGTCGGCGGAGCTGGCCGAGCGGCGGCCCGCGCCCGACGAGGTCTACCCGGTGCCCGCGCTGCCGTCCACGGCCGTGGGCGGGGACCGCTCCGCGCGGGAGCCGGTGCTGTCGGTGAGCGGGCTCGGCAAGACGTTTCCGCTCCTCAAGGGCACGGTGTTCAAGCGCAAGGTCGGCGAGGTCTACGCGGTGGACGGCGTCGACCTGGACCTGCGGGAGGGCGAGACCCTCGGCCTGGTCGGGGAGTCCGGCTCCGGCAAGTCCACCACCCTGTTCGAACTGCTGAAGCTCGGCGCCCCCGAGGCCGGCCGGATCGAACTGCTCGGCCGCGACACCGCCCGGCTCACCCGGGCCGAGGCCCACCGGCTCCGGGCCGAGCTGCAGATCGTCTTCCAGGACCCGATGGCCAGCCTCGACCCCCGGATGCCGATCGGCGACATCGTCGCCGAGCCGCTGCGCGCCCAGCACACCCCGCGCGAGGAGATCGCCCGCCGGGTGCCCGAACTGCTGCGCCAGGTCGGCCTCGACCCGGACCACGCGGTCCGCTACCCGCACGAGTTCTCCGGCGGGCAGCGCCAGCGCGTCTCGATCGCCCGGGCGCTCGCCGTCCGGCCGAAGCTGCTGGTGCTGGACGAACCGGTCTCCGCCCTGGACGTCTCCATCCAGGCCGGGGTGCTCAACCTGCTGCAGTCGCTCAAGGCCGAGCTGGGGCTCTCCTACCTGTTCGTCTCGCACGACCTCTCGGTGATCCGGCACCTCGCCGACCGGGTCAGCGTGATGTACCTCGGGCGGACGGTCGAGCAGGGCGGGGTCTCCGCCGTCTTCGACCGCCCCCGCCACCCGTACACCCGGGCGCTGCTCTCGGCCGTCCCGCTGCCCGACCCCGCCGCCGAGCGCGCCCGCAACCGCATCCTGCTCGCCGGGGACCCGCCCTCCCCCACCGAGCGCCGCACCGGCTGCCCCTTCCGCACCCGCTGCCCGCTCTACGCCCGGCTCCCGGAGACGGCCCGGGCCCGGTGCGAGCGGGAACGGCCGACGCTGGACGGCGACCGGGCGGGCGCGGACCACCAGGCGGCCTGCCACTTCCCGGAGGATCCCCCGCACTGATCACGGCGAGTGTTCGGGCCGATACGATTCGTCGGATCGGGTCGGCAGCGTGTACTGTCTTCCACGTCAGCAAGCGCCGCTAGCTCAGTTGGTTAGAGCAGCTGACTCTTAATCAGCGGGTCCGGGGTTCGAGTCCCTGGCGGCGCACATGGCAAGGTCTCAGGCCGTCCACTCCGGTGGGCGGCCTGAGGCGTTTCCAGGATGGGCGGGCCCCCGCGCCTTCCTCCGGCACCCGCCTGCCGGTCGAGGAACTGCTGCCGCTCTGCGTCGACGCGAAGGGCGACGACGAGCAGCTGACGGCTGCCGTCCCGGCTCGTTCCCGGGCCTCAGCCCGTTTCGAGGACGGCGGAGGCCACCGCGTCCGGGCGGTCGAACATCACCAGGTGCCCGGCCGGGGCGGTGGTGCGGTAGTCGGCCCCGAGCAGGACCGCGAGCTCGCGCTGCTCGGCCAGCCAGTTCTCGGTGCGGCGGTTGCGGCAGCCGTCGTCGGCGGCCAGCACGGTGATCGGCAGGCCCTCGGGCAGCGGCCGGGTGCGCCGCAGCTCGTCGAGCTCGGCGGCCATGTCGAGGTAGCGCCCGCCCTCCCGGAGCAGCGCGCGCAGGGCCCGGCCGGTGCGGTAGCAGTACCGGGCCAGCGGCGCCGGGGCGAGGTCCTCGCGGCGGACGGTGGACAGCCGGGCAGCCACCCGGCGGGCGGTCGGGCCGAACAGGTACGGCACCGCGACAGCTCGTGCGGCGCCGGCCACCGCCCGGGCCGCCAGGTCGCGCGCGACGGGGGCCGGGTACGGCCGGGCCGCCCGCCTGACGCTGCCGTCGACCAGCACCAGCCCGGCGGCCCGCTCGGGGTGCAGCCGGGCCAAGGCCTCCACGTGGAAGCCCGCGAGCGAGTGGCCGACCAGTGTGCAGGGGCCGACCAGCCCGAGGCCGTCCAGTACCGCCAGGATCCGCTCGGCCTCGCCGGCCGTCGTCGGGGCGGGCCGCCCGGTGGCGGGCTCCGCGGCGCTCAGCCCGTATCCGGGCCGGTCGAAGCGGACCACGGTGCGGTAAGGGGTGAGGAACGGGACGACGAGGTCCCAGTCGAACCAACTGCTGCCGAGGCCGCCGGTGAGCAGGCAGGCCGGGCCGCTGCCCTCGGTGCGGACGTGCAGCGGGACGCCGCCGACGCGCAGGAAGCGGTGTCCTGGCCGGAGGTGTCCTGGCTGGGGGCTGGGCACCGTTCCACCCTAACCTGCAGCGAACTCCACCCCAACCGGGTGGAAACGGACACCGCGGCGGCCCGGGGGGGGCGGGGTGGAACCGGGATGGTTCGAGGCACCCCTCGGAACCGTGTATTGTTTTCCAGGTCAGCAGGCGCCGCTAGCTCAGTTGGTTAGAGCAGCTGACTCTTAATCAGCGGGTCCGGGGTTCGAGTCCCTGGCGGCGCACAGACATTGGGGAGCCTCTCGCAGCAGCGAGGGGCTCCCCGATTTTTTGGCCCTCGGCGTCCGTTTTGCGTGTGATGTCGGTCTCGATCGCCGTTCCGGCGGAGCCATTCGGCCCGCGCGGCTCGTCCTGGGCAGTAAACCGGAATCGGGACAAAGGTCCCCAACCGCCGATGTCCCCGTCTGTGCAGGCTGGCCCGGTCCGCCCGCAGGAAGGCCGCGCTTTGTCTGAGAACACCCTGGGCGGCCGACGCACGCCGTCGATCAACCTCCGGCCGGTCAAGCGGTTCAAGCGCTCCGCCGGTACGCCCGGCGGCACGGCAGGCGGTAAGAAGCCGCGTCGGCCCAAGCGCACCGGCTGGCGCCGACTGATACCCACCTGGCGGATGACCCTGCTCGGTCTCGCCTCGGCCCTGCTGCTCGGCGTCGGCCTGTTCGCGCTGGGGGTCGCGCTGGTGAAGGTCCCCGACGCGCACGCCGCCGCGACCGCACAGAGCAACACCTGGCTCTACTCGGACGGCTCGGTGATCACCCGCACCGGCCAGACCAACCGGCAGAACGTCGGCCTGGACAAGGTCTCCCCCGCCGCCCAGCACGCCGCACTGGCCGCCGAGGACCGCAACTTCTACAACGAGGGCGCGGTCAACGTGCAGGGCCTGGTCCGGGCCGCCCTCAACACCGCCAGCGGCGAGGGCACCCAGGGCGGCTCCACCATCACCCAGCAGTACGTGAAGAACACGTACCTCAGCCAGAAGCAGTCCATCACCCGCAAGATGAAGGAACTCTTCATAGCGATCAAGGTGGACGCCACCGAGAGCAAGGACGACGTCCTCTCCGGCTACCTGAACACCTCCTACTACGGCCGCGGCGCGTACGGCATCCAGGCCGCCGCCCAGGCGTACTTCGGCATCGACGCCTCCGCGCTCAACCCGGCCCAGGGCGCCTACCTGGCCACCCTGCTGAACGCCCCAAGCGCCTACGACGTGGCCACCGCGACCGCGGCGGGCAAGCAGAACGCCGTCAACCGCTGGAACTACGTCATGGACGGCATGGTCAAGGAGGGCTGGCTCTCCGCCGACGAGCGGGCCAAGACCACCTTCCCCGACGTCAAGGACCCGCAGCCCAACCCGGGCCTGTCCGGCCAGTCCGGCTACCTGGTGGACGCCGCCACCCAGTACCTCACCTCGAACGGGGTCATCAGCGAGACCGAGCTGGCCAAGGGCGGCTACACGATCAAGCTGAGCATCGACCCGAACCGCCAGCAGGCGATGCAGGACGCCGTCCAGGCGCAGCTGCACGACACCCTGAACCCGGACAAGCGGAAGAAGGACGCGGCCGCCCAGGCGGGCGCCGTCTCGGTGGACCCGAAGACCGGCGCGGTCGTCGCCCTGTACGGCGGCGTCGACTACGTGAAGCACTACGTGGACAACGCGACCCGGCGCGACTACCAGGCCGGCTCGACCTTCAAGGCGATCGCCCTGACCGCCGCCTTCGAGAACAACGCCAAGACCCAGGACGGCCGGACCGTCACCCCGCACACGATCTACGACGGCACCAGCGGCCGCAAGGTCCGCGGCGGCACGGGCACCCCGTACGCGCCGCCGAACGAGGGCGACAAGAGCTACGGCCAGATCAGCCTGCAGCAGGCCACCGACTGGTCGGTCAACTCGGCCTTCGCCCAGCTCGCACAGGACACCGGCTTGCAGAAGGTCAAGGACACCGGCGTCGCACTGGGCCTGCCCGGCAACACCCCGGGCCTGGACCCGGTGCCGTCCATCCCGCTGGGCGCGGCCACCCCGAGCGTGCTCGACATGGCCGGCGTGTACGCCACGCTGGACAACGGCGGCAAGCAGATCACCCCGTGGCTGGTGCAGTCGGTGGACCGCGGCGGCGAGGGCGTGCCTCTGCCCGCGCACAAGACCACCCAGGCGATCAGCGCGGACACCGCCGACAAGGTCACCTCGATGCTCCAGGGCGTGGTGAGCGACCCGGGCGGCACCGGCTGGCGCGCGAAGGCGCTGGGTCGGCCGACGGCGGGCAAGACCGGCACCACCGACGACCAGAAGTCCGTCTGGTTCGTCGGCTACACCCCCGAGCTGGTCACCTCGGTGGCGCTGTTCGGCCAGGACCCGGGCACCGGCGCCCAGGTCAGCCTGAGCGGTGTCGGCGGGATCGACGGCGCGGCGGGCGGCCAGTACCCGGCGCAGATCTGGACCAGCTACATGAAGGCGGCGCTCAAGGGCCAGCCGGTGAGTGACTTCGCGACCCCGGCGGACGGCAACGACTCCGCGGGCGCGACCGATCTGCCCACCGTGCCGAGCACGCCGACCACCGCCCCGTCGACCGGCGCCGCCATGCCGAGCGCCGGTACCGGCACCCCGCCGAGCGGAAACTCCGGCGGGAACTCGTCGGGTGGCAACGGCTCCGGTTCCGGCTCGGGCTCGGGCTCGGACTCGGGTACCGGCGGAGCGACCACCGGGCCGGCCGCTCCCCCGACCTCGCAGCCGACGACGCAGCCCACCACCCGGCCGACCGTTCGGCCGACCACCGGGCCGACGCCGACCACCGGTCCGACCACGGCGCCGACCACCCAGCCGACCACCCAGCCGACCGACGGAACGGGCTCGCTCTCGGGGGCCAGGACCGGCGCCGGGGGTTGACGATCCCGTCCTCGCTGTGAGCGAGCGGTTGCTCACAGCGAGGCCCAGGACCGAATGACGAAATGACGCCTTACCGAAGCATCGGTATGACTGTCACAATGCGTCGGTGCACAGCTCAACGGCCTCGCCCACCCACCCTTCGGGCAGAACCCTCGGCCTCAGCCTCGCGCTGGTCTCCGCATTCGCCTTCGGCGGCTCCGGCACCGCGGCCAAGCCGCTGATCGAGGCCGGGCTCTCACCGCTCCACGTGGTGTGGCTCCGGGTCACCGGCGCCGCCGTGGCCCTCCTGCCGGTCGCCTACCGGCACCGGGACGCCGTCCTGCGCCGCCCCGGCCTGCTGCTCGGTTTCGGCCTGCTCGCCGTGACCGGCGTCCAGGCCTGCTACTTCGCGGCGATCTCCCGCATCCCGGTCGGCGTCGCACTGCTCATCGAGTACCTCGGGCCGCCGCTGCTGATCGGCTACGTCAAGTTCGTGCAGCGCAAGCCGATCACCCGGGGTTCGGCCGTCGGTGCCGGCATCGCGGTGGCCGGGCTGGCCTGCGTGGTCGAGGTCTGGAACGGCCTGGGCTTCGACGCCCTGGGCGTGCTGTTCGCCCTCGGCGCGGCCTGCTGCCAGGTCGGCTACTTCGTGCTCGCCGACGCCGGCCGCCGGGGCGAGCGCCCGGTCGCCCCGCTGGCCGTCAGCGCGTACGGACTGCTCATCGGCGCCGTTCTGCTCACCGCCCTCACCCGGCCCTGGCAGGCCGACTGGAGCCCACTCGGCGGGTCCGTGGTGATGAACGGGCACACCCTGCCAGCGCTGATCCCGGCCGCCTGGATGGTGCTGATCGCGACCGTGCTCGCCTACCTGACCGGCGTGGTCTCGGTCGGGTACCTCTCGCCGCCGATCGCGGGCGTGGTGGCCAACCTGGAGGCGGTGGTCGCCGCCGTGCTGGCCTGGGTCCTGCTCGGCGAGCACCTGGGGCTACCGCAGGTCGCGGGCGGTCTGCTGGTCCTGGCGGGCGCCTTCGCCGCACAGATCAGCAATCCAGCGGAGGGGGAGACGGAGTCGGGGGCGGGGTCGGCGTCGGGGGCGAGGTCGACGCCGGTGGGCGTGGCGACGGAGGTGGTCGCCGGCGGCGGTGCCGCTGTCCTGGGTACCGCGCCCTCCGGCTCCACTGCTTCCGCTGCCTCCCGGGCCTTCGGATCGGCGCCGGGGGCACGGGAGCGGGTGGCCGCCGCCGAGCGCGGGGTCAGTGGCCGGTCCAGCCGAACCAGTCGAGGTGATTGAGCGGCCACACGACGCCCGACACCGGGCCCACCACGTTGTCCACCGGCACGGCGCCGCCACCCGGGCCCTGCCGGTGATAACGGGAGTCCGCGGAGTCGCTGCGGTGGTCGCCCTCGACCCAGATGTAGCCCGCGGGCACCTTCACCGGACCGAAGTCCAGGCCCGCGCAGGAGTCGTCGCCGGGGTGCAGGTACGGCTCGTCGACCTTCTTCCCGTCGACGGTCAGCGTGGTGCCCGTGCACTGCACGGTCTGGCCGCCGGTCGCTATGACCCGCTTGACCAGGTAGTTGTCGTCCTTCGGCGGCACCAGCCCGACGAAACTGAGCACCGAGCTCACGGTGTTGGTGAACGGGTTGGAGTCGACGGGCTGCGGCGGCAGCCAGTTCCCCGGATCCTTGAACACCACCGGCTGCCCCTGCTCCGGCTTCCAGCCGGTCAGCGGCGCGAGCTTGTTCACGCCGACCCGGTCGCCGACCCGCAGGGTGTTCTCCATCGAACCGGACGGGATGGTGAAGACCTGGAACAGGCAGGTCTTGATCAGCAGCGCGACCACCAGCCCGACGCCGATCATCGCCGGCAGCTCGATCCACCACGGCCGGGGGCGACGCGCCGAGCGGCGGGCCCTGCCACCGCGCGAACGACCTGCCCGGCGGCGGGCCTCGGCACGGCCGCCGGGGGCCGTGGCGCAGCCGGATGCGCCGGGTGCGCCGGGTGTACCGGGTGCGCCGCTGGTGTGCTGGGTGTCCTCGACGTCCTGCACGGCGGGATCGCTGGGGGCGCCGCTGGGCGTTTCGGGCAGGTTCACCGCCATCGTCGCTGCTCCACCTCTCCGGCTGGGGAAACCTGCACGCTACGCCAACCGGGGAGCCGCACGAAATCCGGCGTTTAGCCGCCTCCGACATCACCGGACACCACCGGACGGGGAGCGCCTGCTCAGGGCCGTACCCTGCGCTGCCCCCCCCGGGGCCGTGCTCGGGGCCGTCCGTGCTCAGGGTGATGCCTGCGGCAGCGCGCGGGGCGGTGTTCAGGGTCGCCTTCAGGCGCGGGCGATGGCCTCGTGGTGGCGGATGACCTCGGCGATGATGAAGTTCAGGAACTTCTCCGCGAAGACCGGGTCGAGCTTGGCCCCGGCGGCCAGCTCCCGCAGTCGCTTGATCTGGTCCCGCTCCCGGGCCGGGTCGGCCGGCGGCAGCTTGTGCTCGGCCTTGAGGCGGCCGACCCGCTGGGTCGCCTTGAAGCGCTCGGCCAGCATGTGGACCACCGCGGCGTCGATGTTGTCGATGCTCTCGCGCAGGCTGGTCAGCTCTGCCCGCACCGCTTCGTCGATCCCCTCGGGCAGGCCGGCGTCGGGGGTCGTGGGCTGGTCCGTCATCGGGTCGGCTCCCGGTGTCTGGGGTGGGCGCCCGACCGTACGCCGGCCGGGCTCGGGCCCCGGCAAATCTAACAGGGCACTAGCTCGGGATCCGCACCGTTCAGCGGAACCGTCCGGCATCCGGACAGCCCGACGGAACGTCCGGCCGACCGGTGAGCCACGCCGTCGGCCGACGGGTCGTCCGGCTCCCGGCTCCGGGACGGGGCTGCCCGTAGGCTGGTGCGTGCATGACCGGAAGTGACGACTCAGCAGTCCCTCAGTACTGGAGGAACCGATCGTGGCAACCACCCGCACCGCCCGCACCGCCTGGGAGGGCAATCTCCTCAACGGCAAGGGGCAGGTGACCTTCGCCTCCTCCGGGATCGGCGAGTACCCCGTCTCCTGGCCGGCCCGCGCCGAGGAGCCCAACGGCAAGACCAGCCCCGAGGAACTCATCGCGGCCGCCCACTCCGCGTGCTTCTCGATGGCCCTCTCGAACGGCCTGACCAAGGCCGGGAACCCGCCCACCAAGCTCGACACCCAGGCCGACGTCACCTTCCAGCCGGGCACCGGCATCACCGGCATCCACCTGACCGTCACCGGCGACGTGCCCGGCCTGGACGAGGCCGGCTTCGTGAAGGCGGCCGAGGACGCCAAGGCCAACTGCCCGGTCAGTCAGGCCCTGACCGGTACCACCATCACCCTCACGGCCAGGCTGGCCTGACCCCGTCTCCGGCTCGTCCGGGGCGCAACCGCCCCGCCCTCGGCGCGCAACCAGCGCCCGGGGGCGCGGCTTCGGCGCACGCGCTCCCGGCGCACCTCATGTGATGTGTACCAAGGGCGTCTGTACGTTCCACCATGCATAATCACAAAGGGGGCGAATCACCCTGGCGGCGGTCACCGCGCGTTGTCGTCGCGGCCTATGATCGGCCGAAGCGCCCTGTTCTTCACGCGAATCCCCGCGCGACAGCGCCCCACGGCGGTCGCCCCGCAGCGGACCGACTCCGAGGACCGCGACAGAGCGCGGAGCCGGCCGCCGGAGTCCCGACCGGCCAGGCGGATCATCGTCAAGCGTCAGCAGCGGACGGGAGCATGCCGTGCCGGGCCAGAACGAGGGGGCCGACGCACACCAACCAGGCGTGCGACACGAGGAATCGTCACACCACCGCCACCTGACCGCGCCGGTCCTGGATCAGGTCGTCCCCGTTCCTTCGGTCTCCTCCGTCGCACCGGCTGCGCCTGCGACCCCTGCCGCTTCGGCCGTGACTGCCGGTTCCGCAGCTTCGGCTGCTTCGACTGCTTCGACTGCTTCCGGTACGGCTTACGGGACCCTGGTGGACCAAGAGACCCTGTTCTGCCCCACGTGCTCCGCACCGTTGACCAGCCGCACCCACCTCGGCGCCGCCGACACCCCGGGCCGGGAGAGCGGTGGCGGAGACCGGCTGCTGGCGGCGCTGCGAGCCAGCGAGTCCCGGTTCCGGGCGGCCTTCTGCGACGCCGTCATCGGCATGGCCCTGATCGACCCCGAGGACCGGATCATCGAGGTCAACCCGGCCTTCGCAGCGCTGATCGGACGGAGCGTCGGCGAACTGATCCGCACCCACCTGCACGAGATCATCGATCCGGAGGGCATGCCGCACCGGCTCTTCACCGAGCTCGTCCACGGTGAGCGGGAACGGTTCCGCGTGGAGAAACAGCTCAAGCACCGTGAGGGACACACGGTCTGGAGCAAGGTGACCGTCTCCCTGATCCGGGACGGCGCCGGGCAGCCGCTCTACACCCTCGCGCTGGTGGAGGACATCACCGAGCAGCGCCGACTCGGCGACCGGCTGGAGTACCAGGCGCTGCACGACCCGCTGACCCGGCTGCCCAACCGGACCTTCTTCTTCGAACGGCTCGACGCCGCCTGCCTCACGGGCACCGAAGAGCCCGGGAGTGCCGCGGGCCCCGACCGTCCCGTGGCGGCACCGGCGGACGGGCGCCGGGTGGGCGTCTGCTACCTCGACCTCGACGGCTTCGCGGCGATCAACGAGACCCTCGGCCACCACATCGGCGACCAGCTGCTGATCGCCGTCGCGGCCCGGCTGCGGCGCGGGCTCTCCGGGCGCGACGCCCACCTGGTGGCCCGGATGGGCGGCGACGAGTTCGCCGTCCTGGTCACCGACAGCATCGGCAGCGAGCAGCTGACCGCGCTGGCCGGGCGGATTCTGGAGGTACTGGAACGTCCCTTCGACGTCGCCGGGCACCGGCTGGTGATCACCGCCAGCGTGGGCGTCGTCGAACGGCCGGTGCACGAGACCACCCCGACCGACCTGGTCAAGGACGCCGACGCCACCCTCTACTGGTCCAAGGCCGACGGCCGTGCCCGCTGGACCCTCTACGACCCCGACCGCGGCGCCCACCAGCTCACCCGCCAGCTGCTCGCCACCGCGCTGCGGCCGGCCCTGGAGCGCGGCGAGTTCACCGTCGAGTACCAGCCGCTGGTCGGCCTGGCCGACGGCGCGGTGCACGGCGCCGAGGCCCTGGTCCGCTGGCGCCACCCCCGCTACGGGACGATCTCCCCGGACCGCTTCATCCCGCTCGCCGAGGAGTCCGGCGCGATCGTGCCGCTCGGCACCTGGGTGCTGGAGGAGTCCTGCCGCCAGGCCAAGCAGTGGCTCACCGAGTTCCCCGACACCGAGACCTTCGTGAGCGTCAATCTGGCGGCCCGCCAGATCTGGGACTCCGACGTGGTGGCCGACGTCGCCCGGGTCCTCGAACGCACCGGCCTGCCGGCCCGGCTGCTGCAGCTGGAGATCACCGAGAGCGCCCTGCTCGGCCCCGGCGGGCGCCCACTGCAGGCCCTGCAGGCGCTGGCCGACATGGGGGTGCGGATCGCCATCGACGACTTCGGCACCGGCTACTCCAACCTGGCCTACCTCTCCCGGCTGCCCGTGCACGTCCTGAAGCTCGACGGCACCTTCATCGAGGGCTTCCGCGACCCGGCCCCGACGGACTGCCCGCCCGTGCCGGCTCTCCGATCGCGCCGCAGCGACGCCGACGAGCAGATCGTCGGCGCGATGGTCCAGCTGGCCCACACCCTCGGCCTGACCGTCACCGCCGAGGGCATCGAGAGCGCCGCCCAGGCCGAGCGGCTCCGGCTGACCGGCTGCGACACCGCCCAGGGCTGGTACTTCGCCCGGCCGGGCGAAGCCGAGCTGGTCGCGACGATACTCCGGAAGGACCGCCCGACCCCGCACGGCCGGTAGGGCGCGGGCGGGGACGGGGCGGTCTCCGGCTGTCGGTTGCCGTCAGGCGGTTGCCGTCAGGCCGTACGCCTCGGCGATCAGGCCGTAGGAGCGGAACCGGGCCTCGTGGCCGTGGATGTGCGAGGTGACCATCAGCTCGTTCACCCCGGTCCGCTTGCGCAGTGCCTCCAGGCCGTCCGCCACCTGGCCCGGGTCGCCGAGCACCACGTTGTCGAGCCAGCTGTCGATGAAGTCCGCCTCGACCGGGCTGTACGGGTACTCCTCGGCTTCCTCCGGGGTCGGGATCGGGCCGGGGGTGCCACGCCGGAGCCGGAGCATGCCGAGGGCCGCGGAGCGGGCGAGGCGGCGGGCGGTGGGCTCGTCGTCGGCGGCGACGGCGCTCACACCGATCAGTGCGTACGGCTCGCTGAGCACGCCGGAGGGGCGGAAGGACGTCTGGTACAGGTCCAGGGCCGGGATGGTGTTGGCGCTGCTGAAGTGGTGGGCGAAGGCGAACGGGAGGCCGAGCCGGCCGGCCAGCTGGGCGCTGAAGCCGGAGGAGCCGAGCAGCCAGATCGGCGGGCGGTCCGCGCCCTTGGGAACGGCGGTCAGCCGCGCGTACGGGTGGCCGGAGGGGAAGTCGCCGTCGAGGAAGTGGGTCAGCTCGGCGAGCTGCTGCGGGAAGTCGTCCGCGCCCTCGGTGAGGCCGCGGCGCAGCGCCCGGGCGGTGGCCGGGTCGGTACCGGGGGCGCGGCCGAGCCCGAGGTCGATCCGGCCGGGGTGCAGGGCCTCCAGCAGGCCGAACTGCTCGGCGATGGTGAGCGGGGCGTGATTGGGGAGCATGACCCCGCCCGAGCCGAGCCGCAGCGTGGTGGTGTTGGCGCCGAGGTGGGCGAGCAGGACGGCCGGGTTCGAGCTGGCTACCCCGGGCATGCCGTGGTGCTCGGCCACCCAGAAGCGGTGGTACCCCCACTGCTCGGCCCGGCGGGCCAGCTCGGTGGTGGCGGCCAGGGCCTCGGCGGGCGTGTAGCCGACGCCGACGGTGGCCAGGTCGAGGATCGAGAGCGGAGCGGGTGCCGCGCCGCGGGCGGTGCCTCGGATCGCCCCGCCGATCGGCGGCTCGGTCCCGTGCTCCTGCTGGTCCTCGGTGGTCATGCCGTCCGCCCTCCTGGCTGTCCTTGATCCGGCTGTTCTCCGAGCCGGCCGTCCTGGGCGGCCGCACGGGTCGCGGACGCCCGCCGGTCGCTACTGCCGACCGGGGTCAACCACGGTCGCGGGCTCGCTGTTCCCGGCGGGCAGGCCTGATCCGGGTGCGGTTCGACCGTTCCACCCGGAGCGGCCGACCGACCGTTCGGCTGACGGAGTGCCAGCGGGCGGCCACAGCTGGCGACTTCACGCCAGGAGCGGAAGTCGCCAGCCCCGGGGCTCGCGATCGGCGGCCGGCGTTCGGCAGGCTGGTGATCAGGAGCGGATCACCGAGCGGGGTCCGCCTTCTGCCAGCAAGATCGCCGGGCTGGACCAGCGCCGCACGATCCCTGCGAGCCCTCGGCGCGGCACCCCGCCCCGGGGGCTCGTGCCATTTCCGGCCGTTTTACCCCCGGCCCTCTCCCCTCGGCCCCTCCTCCCCGGACCACCCACCCTCATCGCCGCCGCTCGTCGCCGCCGAGGGCCCGCCGCAGCGCGCGGCCGTTGTGGACGGCCGCTGTGCGCGATCGAACCCTATGGGGCGTGATCGCCTGCAGTGATCCTCCGCATACCGGGGTGCTTCATGGCATGAAAAGTCGAGGCGCTAGCGTTGACCCAGCGGCCACCTGCTCCCCCGGGCGGCGTGGAGGGAGTATGGGCCTTGAACTTCGTGGCGGCGATCGGATCCTCGTGGATCTGCGCCCTGGCGCTGTTCGCCGTACTCGGCGACGCCCTGCTCCCCTTCATTCCGAGCGGGACGCTGGTCATCCTGGCGGTACTCAAGACGGAGCAGATCAGTGGCGCCCCGGTGCTGCTCGGCCTGGGCGTGGCGGTGGCCTCCTTCCTGGGCGACGTCCTGCTGCTCCACCTCGCCCGGCGCGGCGCCCCGGTGCTGCAGCGCCGGCTCGCCCGGCGCCCGAAGCTGGCGGCCAGCGTGGCCCGGGTCCAGAAGTCCCTGATCGCGCGCCCGCACGGCGCGGCCGCCGCGATGGTGGTGATCGCCCGGTTCGTTCCGGCCGGGCGAACCGTCCTGGACCTGGCCATCGGCCACTCCACCGCCCATCCGCACCGCTTCCTGCACTGGTCGGCGCTGGCGGCGCTGGTCTGGGCCGCGTACATCGTGACGCTGGGCTGGCTGAACAGCCACTGGTTCAACACGGCCTGGCTGAGTCTGGCGGTCTCCTGCGCGGCGGCCACTGCCATCAGCACCGCGATCGCGCGAATAGTGCGCCGCAACCGGCGGCTGGCCGCGCTCTGACCGACCCCGCCCCGACCGGCGCCTTCGGGCTGCGGCCGGTACTTTCCAGCCGCAGGGTCCCGCCAGGAGCACAATTTTCCCTAACGGGCGATGAACCGCGCCGAGCGCCGACGAACTCCGAACAGGCCGGACACGGCGGCGGTACCGTACTTCCCTGACGTCGCGCCGTGCGAACCGTCACAGGACCGCAACAGACGACCGATCCCTGCAGCCCAACCGGGCGTGCCCGGCGTGTTGACTGTCGTCGGGAGCCCAGCGCCCTTGGTGGCCGCTGAGGCGACATGACATGCTAACGGCGGAATATTCATCAATTGCCCGATTTGACCGGTGCGGCCCCGTACCGCCCTCACCACCGGAATCGGCACCCAGGGGAGACCATGACCAGCATCTCGCGCAGGACGGTGCTCAGTGCTACCGCCGCGACCGCAGCCCTCGGCGCGGTCGCAGCCTGTTCCAGCGGCGGATCCGGTTCGGGGCAGGACTCCGTCTCCTCCTCTGGCGGCGGCACGGGCAACGGCAAGAGCAGCACCACAGACCCTACCCAGGCGGTGGTCCCCAAGGGCACCCCGATCGGTGACGGCTCCAACGCGGACACCGGCCCGCAGCCGAATCAGCCCAAGCCCGAGAAGCTTAAGCCGGGCGAGCGCCCGCCGCAGTTCGTGGTGTTCTCCTGGGACGGCGCGGGCGGCACCGACGACGGCCAGTTCCCCCGCTTCCTGAAGCTGGCGGAGCAGTACAAGGCCACGATGACCTTCTTCTTGTCCGGGATCTACGCCCTGCCCAAGGGAAAGTCCGAGCTGTACCACCCGCCGAAGCACTCGGTCGGCGCCTCCGACATACCGTACCTGTCGGACGGCGCGGTGAAGAGCACCCTCAAGCTCGTCAGCCAGGCCTGGCTGGCCGGGCACGAGATAGGCACCCACTTCAACGGGCACTTCTGCTCCAGCCGCCCGGACAAGAACGGGGTCAACATGTGGACCCCGGAGGACTGGCAGAGCGAGATCGACCAGGCGATCGGCTTCGTCACCCAGTGGCGGACCAACACCGGCTTCACCGACGTCGACCCGCTCCCCTTCGACTACAAGAAGGAGCTCATCGGCGGCCGCACCCCCTGTCTGGAGGGGCAGAAGGCGCTGCTGCCGACCATCGCCAAGCTGGGCTGGAAGTACGACGCCAGCTCCGCGGGCGGTCTGCAGATATGGCCGCAGAAGGTGCAGGACGGCAAGGTCTGGGACTTCCCGCTGCAGTCCATCCCGTTCCCCGGGCACACCTTCCAGGTCCTGTCGATGGACTACAACATCCTGGCCAACCAGTCCGGCGGCAGCACCAAGGGCGACCCGTCCAAGTACGGCGACTGGCGCACCCAGGCCACCAACTCCTACCTGGCCGGCTTCGAGCGGGCCTACAACAGCAACCGCGCGCCGTTCTTCATCGGCAACCACTTCGAGCAGTGGAACGGCGGCATCTACATGGACGCCGTCGAGGAGGCGCTCAAGGCCATCGCGGGCAAGCCCGAGGTCCGGCTGGTCTCCTTCAAGCAGCTGGTCGAGTGGCTGGAGGTGCAGGACCAGTCCACCCTGCGCAAGCTGCGCACCCTCAACGTCGGCCAGGCTCCCTCCGGCGGCTGGGACAGCTTCCTGGGTGCGGCGGGCTAACGCGCCGGAGCGCGGAACAGCCGGCTCCGGGCTGAGTCCGGTACGGCCAGCGGATTGTTCGCACCCCGCCGGCCGTCGTCGTACGGACCGGGTCTGCTACCCGGCGGCGGGGACGTCCGCGAGCAGGCCGCGGGCGATGCGGTCGGCCCCCACCTCGCCCCAGAGGATCGAGTAGTGGTTGGTGTCCGGGACCAGCGAGGCCGGGACCCGCTCCCGGTCCAGCCCGGAGAGCTTGATCCGCTGGTGGTCGTACAGGCCCTGCGGCTCATCGAGCAGGCCGCGCTCCGCCCAGAGCAGTTCGGCCGGGCAGGGCAACCGGTGCACGGCGCCGGCCGCCTCCCGGTCCAGCAGGACCTGGGTGCCGTCGGTCTGTACGGCCTCCAGCACGCAGGAGGAGCGCAGTTCGGGCTCGGCGCCGATGAGGTCGCGCTGGGTGTAGGCGTCGATCCCCTCGGACCAGTCGTCGCCGTAGGCCGGATGGCGGCGCCAGAACGCCCGGTAGGCGTCGCGGTCCGGGAAGGTCATCGACAGCCGGGCCAGCGCGGGCCCGAGCACTACGGCCAGGGCGTCCTCCTCGCGGACGCCCTCCGGGAGCGGGAAGCTCACGGCGCCGTCCACCAGCAGCACCCGGCGGACGAGTCCGGGGTGCCGGACGGCGGCCAGGGCAGTGACCCAGGCCCCCATCGAGTGGCCGGCGACCACGGCGGGCCCCACGCCGAGGGCTGCGATCAGCGCGGCCACGTCGTCGGCGTGCCGGGCCAGCCCGTACGGTCCGGCGACCGCGCGGCTGGCGCTGCGGCCCCGCAGGTCGGGCGCGAGCAGGGCGACCCGCCCGGCGAGCCGGCGGGCGACCTCGTACCAGGCGAGGCCGTTGGCGGTGATGCCGTGCACCGCCACGACCGTGGGCGCTTCCGGCCGCGCGGCGGGCCAGCGCAGGACGGACAGGTCCCCGCCGGGCACGGGGACGGTCAACTCCTCGGGTTCCATGGGCGATTGGCTCACGTGGGGGTACCTCCGGTGGGACTGGCGGTCCGCACGCCGACCGGGGTGCGGACCGAGCGGGCGGATCGGGCGGCGCGGATGCGGGCAGGCAGTCCGGCCAGGCCGCCGGGGAGCAGGTAGACCACGGCGACGAACAAGGCGCCCAGCAGGAAGAGGGGTTGGGAGAGCGGCACGCGCAGGGCCGCGGGCAGGTCGGCGACGGCCGTGGAGTTGGCGAGGTCGCCGAGCCGGTGGCCGGCCCAGGTGTAGAGGACCCCGCCGAGCAGCGGGCCCCAGCCGGTCCCGGAGCCGCCGAGGACCACCATGACCAGCAGTGCGAGCGTTGCGTCCGAGGTGACGGCCTGCGGGGTTGCACCACCGGTCAGCAGCAGGTAGACCACTCCGCCCAGCCCGGCGAGCGCGCCGGCCAGTACGAAGGCGACCAACTTGTAGCGGTAGGGCCGCAGTCCGAGCACCTCACCCGGCGCTCGTTCTCCTTGATGCCCTCCCAGACTTGCCCGGCTGGCGAGTTGACGGCCCAGTGGATCGCGGCGACGGTCAGCACCAGGTAGCCGACGGCGATCCAGTAGAGGTTGGCGGTGTTCTCGATCCCGAGCAGACCGGAGAGCAGCAGATCGGCCGGAGCGGAGCATGTGACCGACTCCTGAGGGTGCGGCGGGTGGATGCCGGAACCGTAGGTGTGCGGCGGGAACGGCGACATGTGCCCGGGCGACGCATCAGCCCGTCGGGATGTGGCTCCGGTCGCCATACCGCTGGTCCGGCGCCGCCCTCCGGACATCTGGGTGTGGCCTGCCGACACGGGTCCGCATCCACCCATGGCGGTGGCCGCCATGGCTGCGGCGGCCCGCGCCCGGGCCGCCGCTGCCGATGCCTCCGATGCCTCCGATGTCATCGCGGTCGTCGCTTCCGTCGGCCTGACGCCCACACCCGTCCGGCACAACCGGCCGGATCGCCCCCAGAGGACCACTCCCGGAAGCGATCCGGCCGTTCGCGTACCAGCGGTGGCATCGCCTGGCCGCCGCAGTGTCGAATCCGCTGCATTAGCACCAACGCCAGCCACAGTGGCCGGGAACCGTAGCATCTTCACGCTTGCGCGGTGATCATTTCGCACAGCGGTTGCGATCACCCGTACGCTCCGGGAGAGTTGAGCGAGCCAAGGATCCCGTGTACCCGGAGGGGAAGCTGGGTAGTGCACCGGGATCCCGCATTCGAAGCCGCCGCGCAGACCAGGCGCAGACTCACAACTGAACCGGTCGCACACAGTCCATGAGCTGGACTCCATGCGTTGGACGGCCCGGAAACTGTCGGATTGACCGCAGTTCACCGGGCCGAGTTCTGCCCGGGCGGCTTCGGGGCGAGGCGCAGGCACCGCCGAGCAAAGCGAGGCGCAATACTCCGGGGGAGCAACTATGACCATGCCGTTCTCGCGACGAAAGGGCGACGGAACGGCCCGCCACGGGCACGGTCGAGACGGGGACGGTGGCGACAACCACGGCCGGAACGGGCGCAACCATGACATCGAGCAGCTCGACGAGGCGGCCCTGCGCGCCGCGCCGGTACCCGAAGCCCCCTACGACTACGGCCACTTCAGCCGCCTCGCCGGCCCGGCGGTCGATCCGGACGAGGACCGGGAGCTCGGCGGCGGCGTCTACCGCCCGAACCCGGGCAACGACCCGGAGCCCGCGGGAACCGCCGCTCCCTACCGTGTCCAGTACCGCAGCCTGCTGCGCCACGAGCCGCACCGGATCCGGGCCGCGCTGCTGCTGACGGCTGCCCCGCTGGTGGAGGCGATCCTGCTGGTCTGGCTGCTGCTGCCGGAACACTGGCCGCAGCGTCCGGACGAGACCAACGTCCTGGTGCTGCTCGGGGACAAGGTGATGATCGGGATCATCGCTGTGGTCGAGGTGTTCCGGCTGGTCAACGTCCTGTCCAACACCCACGCGACCCTGGTCGCCCGTGATCCGATACCCGTGACGCCGGAGTCGGGCACCCGGGTCGCCTTCCTCACCACCTGCGTGCCGGGCAAGGAGCCGCCGGAGATGGTCCGCGCCACGCTGGTCGCGGCCCGTTCGGTGCGGCACGAAGGCCCGTACGACGTCTGGCTGTTGGACGAGGGAAACGATTCTGCAATGCGCGCCCTCTGCGCCGAACTGGGCGTGCACCACTTCAGCCGCGTCGGTCGGCCGCACTGGAACCAGCCGAAGGGCCGGTTCCGCGCCAAAACCAAGCACGGCAACTACAACGCCTGGCTCCAGGCGCACGGCGACGACTACGACTTCTGGGTGTCCGTCGACACCGACCACGTTCCGCTGCCCGACTTCTGCGAGCGGATGCTCGGCTACTTCCGCGATCCCGACGTGGCATTCGTGGTCGGCCCCCAGGTGTACGGGAACTACCGGAGCTCGGGTTCCGCCGTCACCAAGTTCAGCGAGAGCCAGCAGTACCTCTTCCACGCCCTCATCCAACGAGCCGGAAACCGTTACGGCGCGCCGATGTTCGTCGGCACCAACAACGCCGTCAGGATCCGCGCGCTCCAGTCGATCGGCGGGTTGTACGACTCCATCACCGAGGATATGGCGACCGGCCTGGAGTTCCACCGGAGCCGAAACCCGGAGACGGGGGAACGCTGGAAGTCCGTGTACACCCCGGACGTGCTCGCGGTGGGCGAAGGCCCGTCCTCCTGGACCGACTTCTTCTCCCAGCAACTGCGCTGGAGCCGCGGCACCTACGAGACCCTGCTCACCCAGTACTGGCGGGTCGTGTGGCGGCTGTCGCCCGGCCGACTGCTCAACTACTCGCTGATGGTGGGCTTCTACCCGATGGCGGCACTCACCTGGCTGCTCGGCGGGGTCTCCAGCGTGCTCTACCTGGGCTTCGGCGCCTCCGGCGTCCACGTCTCCTCGGAGATCTGGATGATGCTCTACAGCGACGCCGCCGCGCTCCAACTCCTGCTCTACACCTGGAACCGCAAGCACAACGTGAGCCCGCACGAGCCGGCCGGCTCCTCCGGGGTCGCGGGCATGGTGATGTCGGCGCTCTGCGGCCCGATCTACGCGGCCTCGCTGCTGCAGGCGCTGGTACGCCGCCGCAGCCGCTTCGTGGTGACACCCAAGGGCCGTGAGGCCAGCGCCGACCGGCTCGGCACCTTCCGGTTCCACCTGTTCTGGACGCTGGTGTTCGGCGCTGCCGTCACCGCCTCCTACTGCACCGGCTACGACCACGTCGCGATGCGGACCTGGGCCTGCATCGCCCTGGCGCTGACCCTGCTGCCGGTCCTGATCCTGGTTGGCGACGCCGTCCGCCGCCGCCGGGCCCGGCCCACCGCGACCCTCACCGTGACCGGCGGCCCGGCCGCGACCCCCAAGGTCGTCCTGGAGAAGCGCAACCCGCGCCACGCCCGAGGCCCCCGAACAGCACCGGCGGCGGCACCGGCAGCAGCACCGATTCAGGCCGAGGCGCTCGACAGCCCGACCCTCACGCTCCGCCTGGCCGCGCCCGACACCCCGACGGTCTCGCTCCGCCTCGTCCAGCCGGACGACCGCGTACCCGGCCGTGCACCCGACCACGCCGAGAGCGGCACCTCCATCCACTGATTCAGCCCCCACCGCCTTCCGAGGGGACCAACCACCGTGAAGATCCACAAGACCGGCCGCACCAAGCGCTTCGCGCTCGGCAGCACCGTCGCGCTGACCGTCGCGGGGATGAACGCCCCGGCCGTCCTCGGCTTCGCCAGCGACCAGTACCACAACTACGTGATCAACCGGCCCGAGTACAAGGCGCAGTACGGCCACTGGCAGACCCTCTCGCTGCCCGCCGAGTTCCGGGTCAACGCCGTCCACGCCACCCTGCTGCGCACCGGCAAGGTGCTGATCGTGGCCGGTTCCGGCAACGACGAGAAGCAGTTCAACGCCGGCAGCTTCAAGAGCCTGCTCTGGGACCCGGCCAAGAACACCTACAAGCTGATACCCACCCCCGCCGACATGTTCTGCGGCGGCCACACCTCCCTCCCGGACGGCCGGGTGCTGGTGGCCGGCGGCACCCAGCGGTACGAGAAGCTGGACGGCACGGTGAGGAGGGCGGCCGGAGTGATGCGGGTGCGCAACGAGAGCCCGGAGCGCGACCGCGCCTTCCCCAAGGGCACCGTCTTCGTCGCCCCGAACGGCCGCGAGTACGCCACCACCGTCCCGGTGACCGTCCCCGCCGCGACCAAGACCGGCTCCGGCAAGCAGACCACGGTCACCGCCGGCGAGCAGCACGTGTTCGTCGAGGCGGTCGGCGATGGCCCGGACTTCGTGACCAACTCCCCGGCCCAGTACCGGGTCAAGGGCCTGACCGGCACCGACGCGCACGATCTGTACGGGCAGAGCGAGAAGATGACCCTGGACAAGCAGGAGTACCAGGGCATCCGCTCCGCCTTCGAGTTCAACCCGGACACCGAGCTCTACGAGCAGGTCACCGACATGGCGCACGCCCGCTGGTACCCGACGCTGACCGGGCTGGGCGACGGCCGGGTGGTCACCGTCTCCGGGCTGGACGACACCGGGCAGATCCTCAACGGCAACGACAACGAGGTCTACGACCCCAAGAACAAGACCTGGGCCAAGGCCCCCGACCGGTACTTTCCGACCTACCCGTCGATCTTCCTGACGGCCTCCGGCAAGCTCTTCTACTCCGGCTCCAACGCCGGTTACGGGCCCGCCGAGAAGGGTCGCGAGCCCGGCGTCTGGGACCTGTCGAACAACAGCTTCCAGCCCGTCCCCGGCCTGCGCGACCCGGGCCTGACCGAGACCTCCTCCTCGGTGCTGCTGCCGCCCGCGCAGGCGCAGAAGGTCATGGTGCTGGGCGGCGGCGGGGTGGGCGAGTCACCGCTGTCCACGGCCCGCACCGACATCGCCGACCTCTCCGCCGCCAAGCCGTCCTTCACCCCGGGCCCGGACCTGCCGGCCGGCGGCACCCGCTACCTCAACAGCGTGGTCCTGCCGGACGACACCGTGTTCACCACCGGCGGCTCCAGCGGCTACCGCGGCAGGGGCGACAGCGACCTGCTCAAGGCGCAGGTGTACCACCCGGATTCCAACAGCTTCACGACCGCCGCAGAACCGACCGTCGGCCGCAACTACCACTCCGAGGCGCTGCTGCTGCCGGACGGCCGGGTCGCCGTGCTGGGCTCCAACCCGCTGTTCGCGGACAAGGCCGAGACCCAGCCGGGCGGTTTCGAGCAGCGGATCGAGATCTACACCCCGCCGTACCTGTACCACGGTGACCGTCCGGAGGTGACGGCCGCGCCGGAGGCGGCGAAGCTCGGCGGCACCCTCAAGGTCGGCACCTCCCGGCCGGAGGGGGTGACCACCGCCAAGCTGATCCGGCCGAGTTCGGTGACCCACGTGACCGACGTCGAGCAGCGCTCGGTGGCCCTGGACATCGCCGGGCGCACCGCCGACGGGGTCTCGCTCACCCTCCCGGCCAACCCCAACCTGCTGCCGCCCGGCTGGTACATGCTGTTCCTGACGGACGCCGCCGGCACGCCGTCGGTCGCCCGCTGGGTCCAGGTCACGGCGTAACGGGTAACCGCCGGACAGGTCACCGCCAGGCGGGTCGCGGCGCAGCAGGTCACCCGGCGGCCGGAAAGCGGGTCAGCCACCGAGCGGGTCAGCGCGTCGCCTGGGCCAGACCCAGCGCGTACGGCAGCCAGAACTCGCCCGCCCGGGGCTCGCCGCGGCCGCACTCGCCGTCGGACTCCCCCGGGTTCTTGATCCACAGGTAGGCGTCGACATTCGGCCGCCCGGTCTCCACGGTCGGCGGCTCGCCGAGCGCCCGGCCGGGCGGGTTGCACCAGGAGTCGGCGCCCAGCGAGCCGTTGCCGCTGCGGCTGGTGTCGATGACGAAGTGCTTCCCGCCCAGGGCGGCGGAGAGCCGGTCGCCGTACGCGACGTTCCGGTCGGTGGGGTAGAAGTTGGCGACGTTCACCGCGAAGCCGTCCGCCGCCGCGATGCCGGACTTGCGCAGGGCGGTGGCCATCTCGTCCGGGTCCTGCGACCAGCCCGGGTTGCCCGCGTCCAGGTAGACCCGGACGTTCGGGCGCTTCTTCAACTCCTGGACGGCGAAGGCCAGCAGGCCGTACCGCTCGGCGGCCAGGTCGCCCTTGATCCCGCAGTTGTCCAGGGTGTGCGCGACGGCGTCCGGCTCCAGGACGACCCAGGCCTTGCGGTCGCCGAGGGCCTGCGCGACGCCGGTGATCCAGCTGCGGTAGGTGGCCGCGTCGGGGGCGCCGCCGGCCGAGTACTGGCCGCAGTCGCGGTGCGGGATGTCGTAGGCGACGAAGACGGCCGTCCGGCCCGCCACGGCGGCCCGGCGGCTCACCTGTTCGGCGGTCTGCTCGGCGCCCTGCTCGCCGAGCCACTGGGAGGAGGGCTGGCCGGCGATCCGCAGCAGGGCGTCGGCCTCCGCCGTGCGGCCCTGGCTGCGCAGCGTGGCGACCTGCCGGGCGGCGTTGGTCTGGTCGGAGACGTAGAAGGCCTGGCCGGGGAGCTGGTCCAGGCCGCCGGGTTCAACCGTCGCGCTGGAGACCCCGGCGCTGGGGGCGGTCTTCGCCGCGCCGGCGTCCGAGCCGCTGCAGCCGGAGACCGCGAGCACCGTCAGACCCGCGACCAGCGCGGCCCACCGAATCGTTCCTGCCCGTCCCACCCCGCGCACGTACCGCCCCTTCGAGCCGGCTCCGCCCCCGGACCGGTCCGGCGACCGGTCGGCACCAGCTAAGCACACCCGGCCCCGACGGGCGGTCAACAGCCGTGAACGGCAAGTGGCCGTGGGCGAAAGGCAATCCGATCCCGTCCGCCCACGGCCACCGAGCCTCAGCCCTGCCGCCGACCCTGCGATCAGCCCTGCTTCAGGTCCGGCACCTGCCAGTCGATCGGCTCACCGCCGAAGCCGTCCAGCGCCGTGTTGATCTGCGAGAACGGACGGCTGCCGAAGAACAGCTTGGCGGACAGCGGCGATGGGTGCGCTCCCTGCACCACCACGTGCTTCTCGGTGTCGATCAGCGACAGCTTCTTCTTGGCGTAGTTGCCCCACAGCACGAAGACCACCGGCTCCTCGCGCGCGCTCACCGCCTTGATCACCGCGTCGGTGAACTTCTCCCAGCCCTTCGCCTTGTGCGAGTTGGCCTCGTGGGCGCGGACCGTGAGCACCGCGTTGAGCAGCAGCACGCCCTGCTCGGCCCAGTGCATCAGGTAGCCGTTGTCCGGGGCCGGGATGCCCAGGTCGGCGTCCAGCTCCTTGAAGATGTTGCGCAGCGAGGGCGGCGTCTTGGTGCCCGGCAGCACCGAGAAGCTCATGCCGTGGGCCTGGCCGTTGTCGTGGTACGGGTCCTGGCCGAGGACGAGCACCCGGACCTTGTCGTACGGCGTGGCCTCCAGAGCGGCGAACTCCTGGCCGCTCGGCGGGAACACCTCGTGCTCCGCGCGCTGGGCCGCCACGAAGGCCGCCAGCTCCGCGAAGTACGGCTTCTCCGTCTCGGCGCCGAGCACCTCGCGCCAGGACTCGGGCAGCTCCAGCCCGCCGCCCGCGCCGGCCTCGACCACGCCCGCCTCGACCGTGTCCGTCACGACATCTACCTCCCACACCGCGGCTGCTGCGCCGCCTGCCCTCTTACACCCCGAACGCTACACAGCCCCACCGACAGCTCACTCCACAGGAGCCGCCTCGGCCGCCCTGGCGACGGCGGCCGCCCGCACCACCCGGACGTGCTCCACCGCGTTGAGCAGGACCAGCAGCCCCGCCAGGGTCACCAGCACCGCCAGCGCCGGCAGCCGCACCATCGCGGGCAGCAGTCCCAACACCACCACCGCGGCGGCGATCCGGGTGGTCGAGACCTGACGGAACATCATCCAGCGGGTGTAGCCGAAGGTCAGCAGGTACAGCCCGCACCCGCCGTACAGCAGCGCCACCGACCCGGCGCCGAGCGTCTGCCACGGGTCCGCGACCGTCTCCTCGAAGCCGACCGCCACCCCGATCACCCCGGCGGCCAGCGCCAGGTGCCCGTACTGGAAGATCCGCCGGACCACGTCCCGCCGGGAGTCGGCGACCTCCACGGCGTGCCGCATCGCGTCCGCCGCGAACACGAAGTACTGCCACCACAGGCCCGCCGAGATGGTGAACGCGGCAGCCACGGCGGTGAGTTCGGCCGCGTCCAGCCGGGCGCCGGCCGCCGAGACGCCGATCCCGACGATCGACTCGCCGAGCGCCACCAGCAGGAACAGCGCGAACCGCTCCGGCATGTGCGACGGGTGGTACGCCACCGTCGCGAGCCGTCGCCGGAACACCAGCGGCGCGGCCAGGTCGCAGAGCGCGGCGGCCGCCCACAGCGCCAGCCGCGGCCCGTCCGACAGCAGCCCGCCCGCGAGCAGCAGCGGCCCGCTGACCAGCACGCCCGCGCCGTACGGTCCGCGCCAGACGCCCGGGATGCGGACCAGCAGGAGCAGCAGCACCACCCGGGCCAGCCAGTACGCGGCGCCAAGCAGCAGGCCGCGCCGGCCGTACGCGGCCGGGATGGCGAGCGCCATGAACAGCCCGGCCAGGCCGACCAGCAGGATGCCGAGGCGGTCGCGGGGGTTGTCCACGTCCCGGATGTTGGCCTGCACGGTGGTGCCGACCCAGCACCAGTACACCGGCACGAACACCACCAGTGCCCGGACCAGGCCGGTGAGGTCGTGCTGGTGGTGCAGCAGCCCGGAGACCTGGGTGATCGCGAAGACGAAGACCAGGTCGAAGTAGAGCTCCGCCCAGGTGACCCGCTTCTCGCCCAGCCCCTCCGCTTCCCCCGTCGCACTCATCCGCGCCCTGCCTCCCCAACCCCACGGACCCGACCGGCCCTACGAACCCGACCGGGCACCACGAACCCGACCGGGCACCACGAACAACGAACCCACGAAACAACGCGCGAAAACAACCCACGGAAACGAACCCCGCGAAACGGAGCGGCCCCGCCCCGGCGCTCGGCCGGGACGGGGCTCGCGACAGCACCGCAGAGGCTAGACCAGCTCGACCAGGTCCGCGATCGACTTGACCACCCGGGTCGGCCGGTACGGGAAGCGCTCCACGTCGGCGGCGGCGGTCAGGCCGGTGAGCACCAGGATGGTCTCCATGCCGGCCTCCATGCCCGCGACGATGTCGGTGTCCATCCGGTCGCCGATCATCACGGCGGTCTCCGAGTGGGCACCGGCGGTGTTCAGCGCCTCGCGCATCATCAGCGGGTTGGGCTTGCCGACGAAGTACGGATCGACGCCGGTCGCCTTGGTGATCAGGGCCGCGACCGAGCCGGTGGCCGGCAGCACGCCCTCGGGGGAGGGGCCGGTCTCGTCCGGGTTGGTGCAGATGAACCGGGCGCCCTGGTTGATCAGGCGGATCGCCCTGGTGAGCGCCTCGAAGGAGTAGGTCCGGGTCTCGCCGAGGACCACGTAGTCGGGGTTGTTGTCGGTCAGGACGTAACCGGCCTGGTAGAGCGCGGTGGTGAGCCCGGCCTCGCCGATCACGTACGCGGTGCCGTTCGGGCGCTGGCTCTTGAGGAACTTCGCGGTGGCCAGGGCGGAGGTCCAGATGCACTCCTCGGGCACCTCCAGGCCCATGCCGGCCAGGCGGGCGCTGAGGTCGCGCGGGGTGTAGATCGAGTTGTTGGTGAGCACCAGGAAGGGCTTGCCGGACTCCCGCAGCCTGCGCAGGAACTCCTCCGCCCCGGGGATCGGCGTGCCCTCGTGGATGAGGACACCGTCCATGTCGGTCAGCCAGGACTCGATGGGCTTGCGGTCTGCCACGTGCGTGTCTCCCGAAGTGTTGCAGCGTCTTGCGTGGGGCCCTGACGCGGCACAGCCTAATCCGCGCAGGTGGCCGGGGACAGGACGTCCCGCTGGACGGGATGCGACGATCGTCCGGCGGAAACCGGGAGCAACCGGGCGGCTCGTGATTGAGTGGGCCCCATGAACCCGCAGACGACCGCCCACCGACCGCCCGATCGAACGCTGCGGGTCGGCCTGATCGGCTACGGTCTGGCCGGCTCCGCCTTCCACGCCCCGCTCATCGCCACCACGCGGGGGCTGCGCCTGGACGCCGTGGTCACGGCCAATCCCGAACGCCGCGAGCAGCTGCGACGCGAGCACCCCGACGCCCGTGCCGTCGATACCCCCGAGCAGCTGCTGGCCGACCCGGATGCGCTGGACCTGGTCGTCATCGCCTCCCCCAACCGCACCCACGCCCCGCTGGCCCGCGCCGCGCTGCAGGCGGGCCTGGCCACCGTGGTGGACAAGCCGCTGGCCGCCACCGCCGCCCAGGCGCTGGAGCTGTGCCGGCTCGCCGAGGCCCGGGGCACCCTGCTCTCGGTCTTCCAGAACCGGCGTTGGGACGGCGACTTCCTGACCGCGAGCCGGCTGGTGCGCGGCGGCGCGCTCGGCCGGGTGCACCGCTTCGAGTCCCGCTTCGAGCGCTTCCGCCCCAAGCCCAAGCCCGGCTGGCGCGAGCTGGCCGACCCGGCCGAGGTCGGCGGCACCCTGTACGACCTGGGCAGCCACCTGGTCGACCAGGCACTGACGCTGTTCGGGCCGGTCGAGACGGTGTACGCGGAGATCGACGTGCGCCGCGACGGCGCGGTGGTGGACGACGACGCCTTCCTCGCCCTCACCCACGTCTCCGGCACCCGCTCGCACCTGTGGACCAGCGCCGTCACCCCGCTGATCGGCCCCCGGCTGCGGGTGCTCGGCGACACCGCCGGGTACGTCAAGAACGGCATGGACCCCCAGGAGGCCGAACTGCGGGCGGGCCTGCGCCCGGGCGGCACCCACCCGTGGGGCGCCGACCGGCCCGAGCAGTACGGCACCCTGGGCACCGACGAGTCCCCGGTCTCCCTGCCGACCGACCCGGGTGACTACCCCGCCTTCTACGCCGGCATCGCCGCCGCCCTGGCCACCCCCGGCACCCCGCCCCCGGTCGACCCGCGCGACGCGGTGGCCACCCTCACCGTCCTGGAGGCCGCCCGGGCCTCCGCGGCTACGGGGACGGCGGTCCGGCTGGGCTGACGGCTGGTCCCCCGAACGCTTGACCTCGCCCTGGCGCCGCCGCCTGCTGCGCTCCCGGAGCCGGCCGGAGGCCCTGCGGCACGCGGCGGCCCGGGTGGAGTAGGTCGAGTGCGACGGGCCGGCCGCGCTCACACCCCGATGATCTCCACCGCCGAGCCCAGCCCCCGGAAGTCCGCCACGTTGCGGGTGTACAACGGCAGACCATGGGCGGAGGCGACGGCGGCGATCATCAGGTCTATCCGGCGCGGCCGAGGCTGCCGTCCGGCGGCGATGGTGAGGGTGACCAGGGTCCCGTAGCGGGCGGCGGCGGCCGCGTCGAAGGGCAGCGGGTCGAAGTCGGCCATCGCCGCGCCCAGCACCTCCAGCCGGGCCGCCCGACTGATCGGGTCCCGCGCCATCGAGACGCCCTGCTGCAGCTCGGCGAAGGTGATCGCGGTCAGTTCCGGCACGGCCGGCAGGTCGGCGGGGCTCAGCAGGGCCAGGTCGATGTAGACGCAGGTGTCCAGCACCCCGGCCGGCCGTCGCCGGGATGCCCTCCGGCGCTCAGCCACGCCGCCGCTCGAACGGGTCGTCGCCCTCGTCCCCCACCAGTTCCTCGGGCCCGAAGTACTCCTCGGCCTCCTTGCGCATCTGCTGGTAGTCCACCCGCGGCAGCTTCACGTGCCGCGCCACCAGCTCCTCCGCCGTGAGCCGCCGTCGCCCGGACACCGGCCGCAGCTCCGCGACCTCGACCCCGTTCCTGGTGATGTGGAAGGTCTCCCCCGCCTCCACCGCGTCCATCACCGCGGCGGAGTTGTTCCGGAACTCCCGCTGGGTAATCGTCTTCATGGATTCCACGGTAGCCCCGTGTAGCACCGCTGGCTACACCTCGCGCGCATCCCCGCGAACACGCCTCCTGCCCCGGCCAGTCCGCTAGATTCGAACACTGATCGTTCACGAAGAGGGGGGCTTGTGTCATGGCCGAAAGCACCGAGAAGGACCAGAACCCTTGGCTCTACGGCCAGGACGGTCCACCCACGGCAGGGCCGGGCGCCCTGCCCCGTCCCACCGGCCCTTGGACGGGCGCCGCGAGCGCGGGCGCCCCCGTCCTGGTGCACCCGCCGGTGCTCCAGCAGGCCGCCGGTGAAGCACGGCGCCTGCGCGGCGAGCTGAAGTCTTCCGTCGCCCGCGCAGAGCCCGACACGGCGACGGCCATCCAGGCGCTGGCCGGCGGATGGGCCAGCGGGCCCGCGCTCTCGCAGGCCCTCACCTGGTGGAAGGCCCGCTGGACCAGCCTGGACAACCGTCTCGGCCTGACCGCCGACCGCCTGGACGCCACCGCCCGCGACTACCACGCCACCGACACCTCCGCCGCCACCACCTTCAAGGGGCCGTGACCGATGGTGACCTTCGCCCAGCTCCGCTCCACGTCCTTCGAGTCCCTCGACCACGCGGGCGACACCTGGACCGGCGTCTCCGGCCACATGGAGCACCTCGCCGGCCAGCTCCGATCCGGTGTCCTGCACCCGCTGACGGGTGGCAGCAGCAGTCCCTACGCCCCACCGTCCGGCAACCGGCCCTGGACCGGCGCGGCCGCCGATGAAGCGGCGCGGGAAATCGGATTCCTGGCCGACGAGATGGCGGCCTTCCACTTCGAGGCCCTGGCCATCTCCGCGGCCCTGCACCGTGCCAACAAGGCTTTCGCCGAAGCCAAGCAGAAGCTGCTCCGGGCGATCGGCGATGCCGAGGGCTTGGGCGCCACCGTCGCCGAGGACGGCGCGGTCACACTGCCCGACCTACCGCCCGAGGAACGCAACGACCCGGAGGCGATCGCGCACCAGAAGCGGAAGTGGAACGAACTCCAGCAGCACGTCCAGGTCATGACCGCGGCCGTGACGGCAGCCACCGAGGCCGACAACGCCGTGGCCACTGCCCTGCTCGCGCTCAACCCGGAGGAGGTTGATCCTGCGAAGCATCCCGACACGGTGCGGAACGCCGAGGACGACGTCATGCGCGCGGTGGGCATGCCCAAAGACCGCAAGGACGTGCCGGATTGGTGGGCGAATGTCGACCCCGCCGTCCGGGCGCAGCTCCTCGCGACGAACCCGAAATCACTGGTCGACGCGGGAGTGCTCGACCCGACCTACAAGTGGAGAGCACCGAACGACGGCGCTGGGCCGTACCACGTCCGTGAGCCCGGCGTCGAAGAGCGAGGGATCCAGGCGGAGACGTACGCACTCGTCGCGGGCGGCACACTCCTCCAGAACGTGGATGCGGCGCGCCACATGCAGCACTACCTCGACAACACCGGAGAGCCGCTCACGGTGGACGTGGACCGCATGCTACGCGATGACCCCATGTTCCGGGCACATGTGGGGAAGCTGTTGTCCGACAGTGAGAACGATTGGCGGCAGACCGCCCTCGACGCCTACAACAAGGCCGGTGGTGCACCGGTCGCCATCCCCGTCGAAACACAGCGCAGACACGAGAACGACTTCACGTTCGACCCGGATCGGCAGCCGAACTGGTTCCACGCCATCGGCAGCCAAGCCTGCATCGTCTCCGGTGTCGTCACGGTGAATCCCGGCCCCGACGGGAAGCCCGTGGTCTCCACGCAGTACCAGGTCAACGTCTGGGACCGGTACAACTGGGACAAGGGCAAGTCGACCAACATCGCGGGCACGAACATCACGGACGCCGACATGGCGAAGCTGCACCAAACCGGCCTGGCCCAGGAATACGACATCAGCGGGCGAAGCACCCCGATGACCTGGGGCGGAAGCGGTGGCGCCCCCATGCATCCGGCCGGTTCCGGCGAGCGGAACGCCGACCGTGAGGGCGGGCGAACGGATCCGGGGAGGGAGACCCGATGAAACGGCGACACGTACTGCTGGGAGTCGTGCTGCCACTGGTGCTGATCGCCGGTGCGGTGGGAGGCCTGTACTGGCTGCGGGAGCAGGTGAACCATCCGGCGGCGAACAGCGGGCGGCCGGGATCGTGGATGACGGTCAGCTCCGAACAGGTCACGGAGTTCACACGAGTGCGGCCGCCGGCGTCGGCGAGCGAGCTGCACTGGGCGTACCGGAAGGGGTTCCAGGACGACCTGGCGTTCCTCTCGTTCCGGCTGCCACCGGGCGAGGAGCAAGGGTTCCTGAACGGACTGGGAATCGCGGTGAAGCCGGACGCCGACACGGACTTCGGGACCAACGTGCTGGAGGGGTTCCGTCAGGCCGGGGCGCCGGACCCGAAGGCGGCGGGGCCGTTGCGCCACGGTTCCGTCATCGCCGAGCCGCTGCCCGGTCACAACAAGCGCCTCGGGGAGTCGGTGTGGCTCGCGGTGGAGGCGGACAGGGGGACGCGGGTGTGGGTGCACGCGGTGGATGCTCCGTGAGGAAATCCCGAGCGCTGCGGGAACCCGGCGGGTCGTAGGATCGTCCTGCTGAACGTCAGGAGCCGGGAACACATCGAGAGGGGGCGCGCCGTGGGTGTCGTCGCGATGCTGCTGGGCCTGCTCCGGGTGTTGACCGGCCAGCTGGTGACCGACGGCGGCGCGCTGGCGTCGGTCGCCGCCGTGGCGGCCATGGTCCTGGTGGCCGGGGCGGTCGCGGGGGCCTTCGCCGGGACGCGACTGCTGGGGGCACGAGCCCCGGCGGCGGTGCGCAGCGGGGTGCTGCGACGTCGGGCGTTCCGTACCGCGTTCCTTCCGCAGCGTGATCCGGACGCCCGGGGCAGGCGACGCCCCAGGGCGCCGGGGGCGGCCCTGGCGGCCGCGTAGATCCGCAGTTCCCCCGTACGGCTCCCCGTACGTTCTCGCGGCCGTCCTCCGCCGATCACTCATGTCCTGAGACCCCGGAGGGCTCGCTTCACCATGTCCGCTCTGTCTGTTCTCGACCCGGCCGTCACCGTCGCCCACGCCGTGGTCTCCGCCATCGCCCACGTCCTGCCGACCGCGCTGGCGATCGTCCTGTTCGTCCTCGCCGTACGGCTCTGCCTGCACCCGCTGGCGCGGGCGGCGGCGCGCGGGGAGAAGGCCCGTTCGAAGCTCGCGCCGAAGGTCGCCGAGCTGAACGAGAAGCACAAGAACAACCCGGAGAAGGCGCGCGAGGCGCTCGCGGAGCTGTACCGGAAGGAGCAGGTCTCGCCGTTCGCGGGCTGCCTGCCGATGCTGATCCAGATCCCGTTCTTCTCGGTGATGTACCGGCTCTTCACCACGCCGAACGACCTGCTGGACCACACCCTGTTCGGGGTGCCGCTGGGTCTGCACGTCGGGAACGCGCACGGCGCCGGGCAGTTCGCGGTGTTCGGGCTGCTGTACGCCGGGCTGGCGGCGGTCGGGTACGTCAACTACCGCCGGGCCCGGCGGGCGGCGGCCGCGCAGACCACCCCGCAGCCGGGGGCGTCGTTGCTGCCGTACCTGTCCTTCGTCTCGGTGCTGTTCGCGATGCTGGTGCCGGTGGCCGCCGCGCTCTACCTGCTGACCACGAGCGTGTGGTCGGCCTCCGAGCGGGCCTGGCTGTACCGGGGCGGGGCGCCAATCCCGGCGGCCGCGCTCGCGGTCTAGCTCAGGTCTAGCTCAGCGGTCCGACTCAGAAGTGGCGCGGATCAGAAGTGGCGCAGCAGCTCCGGGAAGGCCGTGAGCTGCAGCGTCGCCTCGTCCGGGCCGAGCTCCTCGTGCTCCAGCACCCAGGTGTGCTCGTGCGGGATGAACACGGTGCGCAGCCCGGCCCGGCGGGCGGGGGCGATGTCGGACCTGGGCGAGTTGCCGATCATCCAGGTCCGCTCGGGGTCGAGGCCGAGTTCGGCGCCGAGCTGCCGGTAGGTGTCCACCGACTTCTCGGCCACGATGTGGATGCCGCGGAAGTGGTGGTCGATGGTGGACGCCGCCACCTTGGCCTGCTGCTCGTCCTGGTCGCCCTTGGTGAGCAGCAGCAGGTGGTGCCGCCCGGCGAGGGCGGTCAGGGTGTCGGCGACGCCCGGGATCAGCTCGATCGCGCCGCGGTCGGTGAGCGGGGTGAGCAGCTCGTCGATCCGGGCCAGCTCGGCGGCGGTGGGGGTGCGTTCCCCGGCCAGCTGCCCCAGGCAGTCGGCCAGGCTCTGCCGGAAGACGGCGGCGCCGTAGCCGAGGGCGGCGGCGTTGGCGGCCTCGATCCGGTCGAGCAGGGCCCGGGTGGCCTCCCGCTCGGCCGGGGCGCAGACCCAGTCAAGGAAGCCGTCGATGACCCGCTCGAAGAGGACGTTGTTCTCCCAGAGCGTGTCGTCGGCGTCGAAGATGAGGGTCTGGTCGGTGTGCATCGGATTCCTTCGGACAGGCGGGAAGGGGTTCACGAGAACGGGGTTCAGGCGAGCAGGCGGGCGGCCCGGTCGAGGGTCTCGCGGAAGTTCTCCTCGGTGGTCCGCCGCTTGGCCTCCTCGATGCTCAGCCACACCAGCGGGGAGGCCGGACTCTCCGGGCGGGCGTCGTCCGGGGTGTCGGTGGCGAGCAGGAAGCGCAGGTCGGCGTGCTCGTGGGCGGGCTCGACGGCCGAGGCCGGGACGGGCACCACGGCGAGGTGGACGAGCGCGGCGTCCGGCCAGAGGGTGAGGTCGGTCAGACCGGTCTCCTCCAGGCCCTCGCGCAGTGCGATGTCCAGCGGCAGGGTCTCCCCCGGGTCGCTGTGGCCGCCGACCTGCAACCAGGCCTGCTGGCGGACGTGCCAGCGCAGCAGGACGCGGCGGGTCGGCGGGTGGACGATCAGCGCGGAGGCGGTGAAGTGCAGCGGGGTGCTGCGGTCCCACGCGTCGGGGGCGCCGACCCGGGCGCGGACCCGGGCGAGGTCAGCGGTCTCCGCCGGGCCCTGCGGCCGGTGGTCGTCCAGGAGTCTGGCCAGGTCGGGGCTGTCCGGGGCGGTGCCCGTGGTCACCATGGTTTCTGCGCTCCTCGTTCCGCCCCCGGGGCCGCGTCGGACCGCGTCAACCGGCTTGCGGGAGCGGGCGATCGGGCCCGGGGGCTCCGGTTCCGGTGAATCCGCGCAGCCTAGCCCGGGGGGCTTCGGTCGGCCCACCGTTTTTCCGCCGCTCACCGGCTCGTCACCGCCCCCTCCACTGCCCTTCCACCTCCTCCGCACCGCCCTCTCCGCTCTCCTCTTCACCGTCGAAGGGGGTGGTCAAAGCAGTGCTCCGGAGGCCGTAGCCTGTGGTGATCGTTACGGGACAGGTGGAGGGATGTCGTCATGGTGGCTGCTCCGGCGCTCGCCGAGTTGCGCGAGGTGTGCCAGCCGCAGGCCAAGCTGCAGAGCCGCAACGGCGAGCACTGGGCGGGCCGGATGTACATGCGGGCGATCTCGCTGCGCACCACCCGGCAGCTGGTGCGGACCTCGGTCTCGCCGAACACCCTGACCTGGGTGATGGTGGTGTGCGGGGTCGGCGGCGGTGCGGCCCTGCTGATCCCGGGTCTGGCCGGCGCGGTGCTGGCGGCGGTGCTGTTCCAGCTGTTCCTGCTGTTCGACTGCGTGGACGGCGAAGTGGCGCGCTGGAAGCGCCAGTTCAGCATGGCCGGGGTGTACGTGGACCGGCTCGGCGCCTACCTCGCCGACGCCGCGCTGATGATCGGCGCGGGCGTGCGGGCGGCGCGCGGTGGCTCGGAGCTGTGGGTGTCGGCGGGTCTGGCGGCCGCGCTGGGCGTGGTGCTGCTGAAGGCCTCGACGGACCTGGTGGACGTGGCCCGCGCCCGCAGCGGGCAGCCGCCGGCGGACGAGGAGTCGACCCAGCCGCGCTCCCAGGGCATCGCGACGGCCCGCCGGTTCGCCTCGATCTTCAAGATCCACCGGGTGACCAACGGCATCGAGGCCTCCCTGGTGCTGCTGGCGGCGGCCGCCGTGGACGCCGGGCTCGGCCACCTGGACGCGACGCGGGCGGCACTCGCCGGGATCACGGCGATCACCTGGGGCATGGTGGTGGCGCACCTCGCGTCGATCCTGTCCTCCTCGCGGCTGCGCTGACCCCGGCTCGACGGCCCCGACGGCCCGGCGGCTCCACTGACGGGCTGAGCCGGATCTCCCCCACCGGGGGGAGGGGTCCGGCCGAAGCCCGCCGGCGGACGGACGCGGCAGGTACGGCCCGCGCGGCAGGGTGGACACATGACGCCTCAGCCCACCGCCGCCGCCCCCGCCCCGCCCCGCTGGGCCGTCCGCGCCGCGCGGGTCGCCGCGTTCACCGCTCTGCCGGCCGGGCTGTGGCGGCTCGGGCTGGTCCTGGGCTGGCACGGCGGCTACACCGACGCGGGCTACGACGCGGTGGGCTTCACCGGCTGGGACGCGGTCTGGCCGGTCACCCTGAGCCTGCTCACCGAGGCGCTGGCCCTGCTCACCCTCGGCCTGGTCCGGCCCTGGGGCACGGTGCCGCCGCGGTGGATCCCGTTCCTCGGCGGGCGCCCGGTCAACCCGCGCGCCGTCGTCATCGTGGCCTCGCTCGGCGCGGCCGGGCTGGTCGCGCTCTGGACGCCGTTCGCCGCGTGGTGGGCGGTGCCGCACCCGAACATGACCCCGCTCGGGCACCTGGCGGTCGGCTTCCTCTACCTGCCGGCGGTCGCCTGGGGCCCGCTGTTGGCGGCGGTCACCGTTTCGTACCACCGCCGGCACCGCGCGGTCGCCGCTGAGTCCTAGTACTCCAGTGAGAGTTCTGCGTTTGCCCTGGTCAACGGCCTAGTGGCGGGGAGTGTAGCGGGACTTCCGGGTGGGCGGGACGGCTTTGACGTGGACGTCCCGCCAACGGGTGGCCGCGCCGCATGTAGTGACAACGGCGCCGAGAAGGCACCGTTGTGAGCGATGAATCTGCCGACGGATGTGTGGGACCGGGAACTCAACGAGCTCTTCCTGCGGATTGGGGGCCGCTTCACCGCAGCGCGCGTAGGCCGTCTGTCACGGCGTGGTCGGGCAGCTGAAGCTGATGTTGTCAGCCCAGTAACTGCCGCCGAAGATGTCAACCTTGGTGCCAGCCCCACCCGGGCCGACGTGCGGGTTGGCGGCGTTCGCGCAGTACGCGGCCTGGGCGTCTTGGAGAGTCGGGTACGGGCCCAGCTTCGTGGTGAACTGCACGGGAACGTCCGCGCCGCCCGCGTCGGCGCACTGGCCGCCGTCGATGAAGTCGCAGGTGCGTTTGCCAGAGACGTCGTCGAAGGTGCCAACGAGGATGTTCCCTGGGTCGGCGACGTTGGTGAGGATGAAGACGTAGTAAGCCGCGGCGGGGGACGGGCTGGAGGGCGTTTCGGTCGGGGTCTCCGTGGTCGGGGTCTCCGTCGGGCTCGACGGGGCCGCGGTCGGTGTAGTCGGGGTCTCAGTCGGGCTCGACGGGGCCGCGGTCGGTGTAGTCGGGGTCTCAGTCGGGCTCGACGGGGCCGCGGTCGACGGGGCCGCGCTGGGGCTCTCGCTCGACGGCTGGGGCACCGGGCAGACCTCCGCCTGCTGCGGTAGCAGGACGTCACCGTGAGGCGGAGCCTCACCGGGTGCCCCGGGCAGCTGCGGGCGTGCGGCACCCCGGGAGGCGGGGACCGAGTTGACGTAGTCCACCACCTCCCGCGTACGGTCGCCGATCTGCTTGGCGGAAGCCGAGCCGCAGTACAGGTAGTTGGCCAGGTAGTGGATGTCGAATCGCGACTTGATACTGCCGTCGTAGACGACCTGCGGCGCCGCGGCCTCGACCGTGGGGTCGACGTGGGAGATCTGCCCACCGGGCACACCAGTGTCCATCAGGAGCCAGTCCCAGTTGAACATGACATAGCGCGTCGGGTTGGCGTTCAGCTCCTGGCCGGTGCCGAAGGGCGGGGCGATGAAGACCGCCCCGACCGGCGCCCCCGCACCGATCCTTGACAGCGCGTTACGCAGATAGAGACCACCCTCGCTGTGGGAGATCAGCACGACGCGCTTCCCGCTCTGGAGATCCTTCTGTACGGGGGCCAGCAGCGTCGCGTTCACCGGGTCGGACGCGAAGTTCGGGTCCAGCGTCTTCTGCAAGAACAGCTTGCCGACGTCGGCAACGATCCTCTCCGGCAGCGCGACCGTACCAAAAGCAGCGATCCCGCAGGCGTTCTTCACCAACTGCGCGGTCTCCGGAATGGGGTGGTTGGCGGTGACGGCCTGCGCATGCTGGCAGACATTGTAGGTGTACCACGCGATGTCGGCACCGGACGCGTTGAAGATCAGGTTGACCTTGACGGGGAAGCCCAACGTCTGAGTGAGTGAACTCTCCAGCAGATCTTTACCTTCCCCCGCCGAGACATGGTCGTTGAGAACACCATTGACGAAATAGAAGGACAGGCCTGCGCCAGCGTTCGGCGTGTCACGGTACACCGCAGGTTGCTCCCCCCGGCCCGGGCCGGGCGTGGCCGCCGCGCCCAGCGTCGGCGCGGAGGGCGCTGAGGTGCCACCAGCAGGCAGGATGTGCCCATTGAGGACGGAGTTGTTGGCCAGGTAGGTCTTCCGGCCCTCCGGGGTGCTCAACTGCCGCAGCTGCCAGGTCACCAGCTCGATGCTGAGGGAGTCCTCGCTGATCCCTGCCATCGCCGCCGAAAGGCCCTCGAAGGCACGCTGAGCCTCATCGGGGCCAAGCGGCTTCTCAAAGGCGACGAGGCGCTGCCGCAGCACCGTGATAGCAGCAGACGGTGAACTCGCCTTGGACGACGCACCGCCGCTAGGCGCGGAGGAGGAGCAGCCTGCTGCCAGAAGCGCCACCGTGGTGACCGCCGCCGCAGCACGGATACGACGACGGCTGGCTTGGATGAACGCCATGGTTCCCCTTCGGGTGTTAGTCGTCCGTTGCCTGCAGATGACCTACCCGAGCCGAGTCAATTCGGGCTGCGAGCGACGGATCGGGACGTCTCCACCGTCGGTCGTGCGGCCGGGGACCTCAAGCGGAGGTGAGCCGCTCAGGGGGGGTGAGCGAGGGGTTCCGGGTCCGGGCATGCTGAGGAGGTTCCGGGCCGTCCCGGCCGGGTGAGCCGGTGTGGCTCAGGCCGCCGGGGCGAGGCGTCCGGTGGTGGCGGTGATCTGGTTCCACGTGGTGAAGCGGTCCGTCATGGCGGTGCGGTACTCGGGGGCGGACATCAGGTGCCGTCCGGGGCGAAAGTGCGGGGAGATCCGGCTGAACGAGGGCAGGAAGCGTTGCGCTCCGCCGACGGAGCGGAAGCCTTTCATCGCGCGTTCTTGTTGCCGCGTCGGCTGGTGGGAGTTCTCCGCCCGGTTGTTCAACCCCTTGTGGGCGCGGTGCTCGACCGAGGGCATCACCTCCCGCAGGGCGGCGCCGTAGGAGGCGAGCTTGTCGGTGACCACCACCCGGGGTACCGAGCCGGTGCCCTTGAGCAGCTTACGGAAGAACCGTTTCGCGGCGGCTGTGTCCCGCCGGTTCCGCACCAGGATGTCCAGGACGTTGCCGTCCTGGTCCACGGCCCGCCACAGGTACTTCCGCTCGCCCCGAATCTTGATGAAGACCTCGTCGAGGTGCCACTTGTCCCCGGGCCGTGTCTGACGCCGGCGCGGGCTGGCGGCGTAGACCGGGCCGAAGGTCGTGCACCACTGGCGGATTGTCTCGTAGCTGACTTCGATCCCGCGCCGCATCAGGAGCTCTTCGACCTCGCGGTACGAGAGCGGGAAGCGGTGGTAGAGCCAGACCGCGTGGGCGATCACCTCGGTCGGGAAGCGGTAGCCCTTGTACGACAGAGCGGTGGTGTCCACGAGCACGGCCCTCCGACGACAAGAACCGTGATCATCCCACGGCGCCGAAGAGCCCACCGTTCAACCTGACAGCGCCTGCCAGCGGTGATCGTGAAGCACGTCTACCCGGCGCTGCGGTCTGTGCCGTCCCCGTCCGGACCGGGGGCGTCCTGCCCCAGGCCCCGGCGGATCGCAATCTCCACGGGTGAGTACGCGCCGTCGGCCCGCTCCAGTTCGTACGGCGCGGCCGGCATCAGCGGCGGCTGGGCCATGAAACGCGGCCGCACTCCATGGTGCGGTTGCGCCGCGTGCACCAGGAACGGATGGCACAGGAAGACGTCGCCCGGGGACCCGGTGGCGAGGGCGAGTGGCCGGTGGTCGGACGCCGCCACCAGATCGGGCGCGAGGGTCAGCCCGCTCGCCCCGTCCTCCCCGTACTTCTCCAGCACCTTCGGCACGTCGAGGTGTGAGCCGACCCGGATCCGGGTCGGGGCGTCCTCCTCACCGACCTCGCTGAACAGGAACAGCATCAGCAGCGCCCGGCCCTGGGAACGCAGATTCGTGAAGTACCAGCTCTCGCCCTCCGGCAGATAGCTCCCCTCAATGTGCCAGCCCGCGTCGTCCGGCTCCTCCTCGTGCGGGAAGCGCAGCGGGAACGTGCCCAGCGAGTAGCGCGGCTCCCAGCGCCCCTCGCCGACGAGCAGGTCGTACGCGCGCTGCAGGAACGGGGAGTTGGGTGCAGCGGCGAACGGTCCCTGCGCCATACCGCCCACCCAGTGCACGGGCCGCGTCCACGTCGACGGGTCGTCCGGGTCGCAGCCCGTCTCCCGCCACAGCAGCCGCGCGCAGTCCGCGGCCACGCGCGGCGCGACGGCACCTTCCAACTTCACGAAGCCGTCGCGGAGGAAACGGGATACCAACGTTGTGTCATCCATGCCCCCATCGTGCGGCGACACCGGCCCCGATCACCCGACATTCTCCGCACCGCCTTTGTCGGGCGATCACCGAGCCCCTTCCCGCCCCTCCGAGACCGGAAGCAACCGCCCCGCGGTCACAGGACCACATGGCCGACGTGCCACCACGCCGTTGCAGGTACCGGGGAAACAGCGCAAGTCCCCCTCCCCCCGGCTTCGGCCATACCCGGGGATCAGGGTGCTGGCGGTGGCGTGACCTGGCAGACGACGAGCTCCAGACGCGGGACGACGTAGTAGGCGAGCAGGCCGCCGGCCACGTCGAGGTAGCGCATCGGCTCGCCGCTGCCCTGGTAGGAGGTGCCATCCAGGTAGAGCGCTTCGGCGGCGCGGACGAGCTCGGCGGCCCGGTGTTCGACGGCGGCGAGGAAGTTGGCCGGGGCGCCGGCGGTGACGTGCTGCTCGCTGGGGGAGGTACTCCCAGCTCCACGTCACGCGTTCACCGCCGCGTAGGCGGCGCGGTAGAGCTCGGCGACGGTGGTGGCGTGCTCCCGGCACTCCTGGACGGTGCCGGCGTGGTTCGCGAGGTAGTTCGCCCGGTGGTAGGCCTGGGCGGTGGCCGGGTGCCGCTCGATCTCCACGACGGCGGCCCAGTGCGCAACGAACGAGCGGATCGGCTGGATACTGCCCGTGGCGATGGCCTCGGCCATGGCCCTCGTCTGCCCGTCGATCATCTCCGGGAGGCGGTCCGCAGCGACGACGGCCAGGGCGGCCTTGAGCGCGGCTGGACTCTGCTCGGGGCCTGCCGCCGAGCTCGGGGGCGATGGTGGCCTACTGGTCGAGGATGCCTCCCCCGGCGGCCGGGGCGTCCCAGGCCAGCTCGGCGACCAAGGCCGTCAGGGCGTCACCGAAGCTGGCCTGGACTCGGCCGCCACTGGCAGGGTTCTTCGGTTTTCGCCCGGGACTTGGCGACCGGGATGCCGTGGGGCCACTCGGCTTCCTCCGCCTCGCGCCCGTTTCTCCTATCTCCTACCCGGCCGGGGCCGCCGACGGGGCCAGGGGCCCGTCGTGGCGGGCGCTGGCGCGCCAGTCGGAGACGCGGACCAGGGTTTCGAGGAAGGCGAGGCGGAACGGGCCGACGCCGGGGGTGTCGCGCAGGGACAGGGCCCGTTCGGTCCAGGCCGCCGGGAAGGCGGCAGTGTGCAGAGTCCGGGCGGGGAAGTGCTCGCCGGTGGACAACTGGATGGGCGGGGTGCGGTCCCCGTCCGCGACGCCGAGCAACAGCGGGGCCTCGTCGCCACGCGGGCGCACGGTCAGCCGGACGTGGCCGTGGTGGGCGGCGGCGAGGTAGGTCACGAGCGGGTGGTGGCCGCCCTGCCAGAGCAGGAGGGCGCTGACGAGCTCGTGCCGCAGGTAGGGGCGCGGCGAGCGGTAGGGCGGCAGGGGGTCGGCGCCGTTCCTGGACTTGGCGAGCAGGCCGGCGGGTGGGTCGGTGCGGCCGGCCCTCAGTTTCTCCTGGAAGGCGTCGTGGCACTTGCCGAGGTCGTGGAAGCGGGCCGCCTCGACGACGGCCTCTCGCAGGTCGATGGGGAGCGCGGGCAGCGCGGCGAGCAGCGACTGTGCCTCCTGCGCGGTCTCCTGGAGGTGCTGGTCGAGGCCGACCCAGGCGGTGCAGCCGTAGGCTGGCTGCCCGGGGGCGGCGGTCTCGCACGCTACGGGGGCCCGACTCGCCGGGGTCCAGCCGCGGTCCGGGAGGTAGCCGCCGGTGCGGGCGTCCAGGAGCAGCCGGACGCCGGGCCGCAGGTCCTCCGGCTGCGCGGGGCGCCACCGGCGGTCCAGGGTGTCGCGCAGCCAGGCCCGCCCGGTGGGCAGCCCCAGGAGTTCGCCGAGCGGCACCGGGCAGAGTTCGGCGCCGGTCGGATCCGGCTCGTCCTCGCCAGGCCTGCCGCACTCCCAGGGGCGCCAGGCGGCCAGCGCCGGGAGCGAGCCGGCCTCCGACGGGTCGCAGATCCAATGGTCCACGTCGGCGGTGTTGTCGGCAGGGGCGTCGAAGAGGGCCAGGACGTCCTCGCACCCCGGCCCGGGCGGTGCGGGCGGCTGGTCGACGCGGGCCGTCAGCAGCTCGCCGGGGGTGACGGCCCGGCTCTCGTGGGCGGTCAGCCAGCGCGCGGTGGCCGCATCGCCGCCCTCGGGGGGCGTGCACCACAGCAGGTCGCCGCCGTCCGGGTGCTCGCTGTGGCGGTTGCAGCGTCCGGCGCGCTGCACGAGCGAGGCCCAGGGCGCGAGTTCGGTGACCAGTGTGCGGCTGGAGAGGTCGAGCCCGGCCTCCAGGGCGGGGGTGGTGACGAGGACGAGTCCGTGCGCGCCCTCGGCGGCGGCCAGGACGCGGTCGAGGTCGGCGGCCCGGAAGTGCGGGTGCAGCAGCAGTGCCTCGCGTCCCTGGGCGGCCAGGGCGGCGTGCACGGCCCGCGCCCGTCCCGGGGAGTTGAGCACCACGACGGTCCGGGTGCCCGGCACGTGCGCGGCGGTGACGGCCTCGGCGAGGGCGGCGACGTAACGCCCGTGCGGGAGGTCAAGACGGCCGATGCGCCGCAGCGTCCCGGTCGTGTCCGGCGCGTGCATTGTTCTCCCGTCGAGACCGCCCGGCCCCCGCACCGACGACATCCACAGCGTCCGGGTCGCCGCCGCCGTCCCCAACTCGCCTCTTAGAAACTGGAGTTGCACGCCGGTGGACAGACCCGGCCCGAGCAGGTGCGCCTCGTCGAACACCCACTGGGCGTCGGTGTGCAGCAGCGCGTACGAGACCGGCGCCATCGTCCGCGCGTCCGCGTAGCCGCGCATCAACGCCCGGCTGAGCACCATGTCGTGGGTGCCGACCAGGATCGCGCTGCGCTCGGGGCGCCGCCGCCAGCCGCCCTCCTGCGCGGCGGCGCCCGCGAGTAGGTGCAGCCCCACCTCGCCCGTGAGGCCCAGGCACTCCAGCCACTCCCCGATCCGGCGGAAGGCCTGGTCGGCGAGGCTGTGCCGGGGCAGCACGAACACCAGCCGACGCGGCGTGACCCCTGACGCGGCGACCAGCCGCCGGTACAGCCACGGCAGCACGGCGGCAACGGTCTTGCCGGCCCCGGTGGGCGCCTCAAGCAGCGTGGGCAGGCCTTCGGCGGCCAGCGCCGACTGGTAGGGGTAGGGGGTGAAGCCGGTGGCGGTGCGCGCGAAAGTCTCGAACTCGGCCGTCATCGGCCCAACCTACGGCCAAGCGGGCCCGGTAGGTAAGACGGGACTGACAGACGGTTTGTCCCGGCCTCATGTCTATCGCGGCGCCGGGCCTGACCAATTCGACAGCCCGGCGACGAAGCCGGTGGAGGCACGGTGCGCGCCTCCACCGGCTTCGTCACACGCGGCACCGCCGAGGGCACCGGCTGGCGGGCGGGGCGCAGCGGGATCGCCCTGGCCCGGCTGTTCGGGCTGGTTGCTCACTGGTCGCCGTCGGCGCGCACCCGGCCGAAGACGGCGGCGGCCGATGCCCACGGCTGGCCGCCGATGGACGCGGGCAGGGAGGCCACGCCTGGTCGTCGGTGCGCAGGACGAGGCGGTGGCGGTAGGTGGCGATGACCTCGGTGACGGCGGCCAGGTCGCTGATCGGGGAGGCGTCGAGGGCGGCGGGCAGACCGTACCGGCTGAGCCTGCGTGTCGGTGTTCGGCCCCGACGACGTCACGACAGTGTCGGCCCGGGTGGACTGGGCACGTGCGCTGGAGAGCTCCCAGCGCTACGACGAGTCCGAGGCCGAGGCACGCGGAGCCCTGCGGCTGGCTATCGAGTCGGGCTTCCCGGCCGCCCTGGTGTGCGAAGCCCGGCTCTCGGTCGCCCGGGTCTGCCTTCGGACGGGGCGGGGTGACGAGGCCTTGGCCGAGGCGGCCGCGGCCTGGGAGTTCGTCAGCCCTCAGCCCGAGAGCCTCGAGTACCACACGGCTGGCTCGTTCCACGCGTACGCGCTCAACGTGCTCGGCCGTCACGCCGAGGCGGCCGCCGCCCGGGAGGCCCTAGCTAGGGTGTGTCGGCCGCCTCGTTGCGGGCGAGTGCGGCGAGGACCGTGTCGAGCAGGCCGGGGAAGCGCCGCTCCAGGTCGACCGTGCGCAGCGCGGAGAACCGGCGGTTGGCCTCCTCGCGCTGGGTGATCACACCGGACTCGCGCAGCACCTTGAAGTGGTGGCTGAGGGTGGACGGCGCGACGTCCACCGGGAAGGTGCCGCAGGCCCGTTCCGGTTCGGTGCGCAGAACGCGGACGATGGTCATCCGGGTGGGGTCGGAGAGCGCGTGCAGGACGTCGTACAGGTCGATCTCCTCGGGCGCGGGGTGCGAGAGCGCCGGTCGGCGGCGGCTGCTGCTGGGCATGGACAACCTCCCTGATCTGCGATGTTCGACAATCGTCGAAACTGCGTGGTAGCAATGGCTCGCGGCAATTTCGCCGTTCGTCGAACATCGTAGTCGAGGGGGCACGAACATGCGCGCACTGGTGATGACCGCAGCCGGTGGAGCCGAGAACTCCGAGGTCCGGCAGATCGAGGCACCGCGCCCCGGCCCCGGTCAGGTGGCGATCGACGTCGCCTGGGCCGGACTGAACTTCGTGGACGTGATGGCCCGCCGGGGCGACGGCGGCTACACCGCCGGGTGGCCGCACCTGCCGGGCAAGGAGGTGGCCGGTACGGTCCGCGAGCTCGGCGAGGGCGTCACCGGCCTGGCCGTGGGCGACCGGGTGGTGGCCGCGCCGGTCGGCGGCGGGCTGGCCGAGGTCGTCGTCGCCGAGGCCGCGCTGACCGTCCCGGTGCCGGACGGGCTGGAGCTGAGTGCGGCCGCGGCCGCGCCGCTGGGCCTCGCCACCGCCGTCCTGCTGCTGACCGACGCGGGCCGCCTGAGCGCCACGGACAACGTCCTGGTCCACTCGGCCGGCGGCGGAATCGGCAGCGCGATCGCCCAGCTGGTCCCGCTGCTCGGCGGCCTGGGCACGCTGATCGGCACGGTCGGCCGGCCGGAGAAGGCCGCGGCCGCCGTCGAGTCGGGCTACGACCACGCCTTCGCCCGCGACGAGAAGCTCGCCGACGCCGTCCGCTCCGCGACCGGCGGCCGGGGCGTCGACCTGGTGCTCGACCCGTTGGGCACCGCCGCGCTGGAACTCGACCTCGACGTCACCGCACCCGGCGGCCGGATCGTCCTGTTCGGCAATGCGGGCGGCGGCACCGTCAGCGACCTGCCCCCGCTCGGACGCCTGATGGGCGGTAACCTCTCCGTCACCGGTTTCAGCCACCGCGCCTTCGCCGCCACCGCCCCCGAGCGCCTCGCCCGCGCCATCCGCACCACCCTCGACCTGCAGGCGAACCGCGGGCTGAGCATCCCGCTCACCGAACTGCCGGGCCTGGAGGCCGTCCCGGCCGCGCACGACGCCATGCAGGAGGGGCGGGCCACGGGCAAGTACGTGGTGCGCGTGGCGGGTTGAGCGAGACGGTCCGCGCAGGAGGTCGACGGGGGTGGCGTCCTGCCCGGGCCCGGGCCGCCGACGAGGACTGAGCCCGATGGCCCCCCGCATCGTCATCGCCGGTGCCTCCATGGGTGGCCTGCGCGCCGC
>NZ_JBSFJV010000018.1:0-108693 GCF_053598235.1 Kitasatospora sp. NPDC001159 | reverse complement strand
GGTGAGCTTGGCGGCGGTCGAGCCGCTGCCGGAGGAGCCGCAGGCGGAGAGGCTCAGGGCGGCGGCCAGCGCGGCCCGGCTACAAGGGGCTGCCGGGCGCGGAACGGAGGTAGGCCTCGGCGGCGGCGCGGGTGTAGAAGCGTCTGATTCTGTCCGAGGTGCCTCGCACGCGGAGGTACCGATGCTGGTTCGGGTCCCACAAGCCCCAGCACTCCACCAGGAGGAAGTGCGGGCTCCGGGAGTTGATCAGCCGGATCTCGTACCGCTTTCGGGAGAGGGCGGTGGCCATCAGCCGACCTCCGGGTCCGGGTGGCGCTGCTCGTTGACGCGCACCCATCGCTCCGCCTGGTCGTACGAGTAGAACCGCAGCGGTTCGGGGCGGGGCGGCAGCGCCTTCACCAGGCGGCCGGTCTCGCGGTCCTGGATGACCCAGACCGGGTACGAGGCCCCGTCGTGGGCGTCGGCGGGGACGATCCCGTATTGGTTGGTCATCGGCGAACCACCTGGAGGAAGCCGCCGGCCTTCTCGACCTGGGCGGCGAACTCGTCGAACTCGCCGTCGATGGGGGAGACGGCGGTCCTGGAGGGGGCCAGGATCGCTCCGGCACCCCTGTCCTTGATCGTCTGCAACGCGGCCAGGAGCAGGGGGCGTTGCTCCGGAGGCTTCTCCGTCTCGTCGTCCACGACGGTGAGGGTGACGTCCCAGTTGTGGGTGAGCGCGTACTCCTCGCAGCTGTGCATCTCCAACTCGGGAAAGGCGGGGCCGTTTTTGGCCAGGTAGATCACCACCTGGAAGCGCTCGGTGGGGTTCTGGCGCGTGGAGGCCGTGCCGACCTCGCAGAGTCGGGGGGAATGCGGGGCAGAGGGGGTTCGGTGCAGCTTCAAGGCCCACTCCTCTCAGTAGTGAGATGACTACCCGGGGTGCAAACTGTCCTCTATGCTTGGGGGGTCTTCAAGCTGTCAAACGCGCTCGAAGAGTGGGGATCAAGGTCCGTGAACAAGGTTGAACTCGACCCCGACGGGGGCCCGGCGGCGAAGTTCGGTGCGTTTCTCCGCACTTCACGCGAGGCTCGGGGGTGGACCCAGGAAGATCTGGCAGATGCCATCGGGTACTCCGCGACGCATGTGTCAGCAGTGGAAACTGGCAGGCGTCCCCCAACGCCACGTCTTGCGCGCGAACTTGACAAGGCGTTTGGGTGGGATCGCGTGTTCGTCCGCAAGGCCCTCGACATCAAGACCTCGGCACTCCTCGAAGGCTTCCCGGCGTATGTGGCCAAGGAGTCGAAGGCAGAAGAGCTGAGGCTCTTCACGCTGGGCATCGTGCCAGGGGCGCTGCAGACCCTGGACTACGCGCGAGCCATCGCGGCGGGAGCAGTTCAACGAGGCAGCATCACGCAGGACCAGGCCGACGAGAGGGTGGCCTATCTTGCGCGTCGACAGGCGAACTTGCGCCGGGAGCCCCCTCCGGTGATCCACGCGGTTCTTGACGAGAGTTGCATTCGTCGGCCTGTCGGCGGACCCGCAGTGATGGCGGCCCAGTTGGACTACCTTGCGTTCTTCGCTGGCCTGCCCAATACGCTTCTTCAGATCGCTCCGTACGGCATGGGGGAAGCTCGGGCCTTCGATCTCCCGGTGTACATCCTCACGCTTCCGGACCGCTCGCTCATGTCCTACGCGGAAAGCGCGCAGCAGGGCAACTTGGAGCGGGATAGCGGCGCAGTACTGCCGACGCTCACGGCCTACTATCAGCTTCAGGGCCTCGCACTCTCACAAGCTGAGTCGGTGGCGCTGATCAGCCAGCTAAGAGGGGAGCTGCCGTGACCGCCGAACCGCAGTGGTTCAAGTCTTCGTACAGCAGCAATGGCGGGGAGTGCGTCGAGGTGGCGGGGAACCAGCTGGCCGAGGGTAGCGTTCCCATTCGAGACAGCAAGAATCCCGAGGGCCCCTCCCTAGTCGTCACGGTTGACGCCTGGTCGGCCTTCGTCTCCGCCGTGCGATGTGGGGAGTTCGGCGCAGTCTGACCGAGCGGATGAACCGCCCCGGCCTCGTCTTGAGTTCTAGTGGTCGTTGCAGCGGGCTTACCTCGGGGCGATGTCGAGCTGGAGGATCAGGACGTGGTCTTTCCCGAGGACGAATCGCTCACGGAGTGGTACGGCGCCCGGGCCGGTCGGGACCGGCCGCAGGGAACGCGGGATGCGTTGGTGCTCGTGCCCGAAGATCGGCGGGGGCGGCATCCGTTCGAGGACGTTCCCCGGCTGGTGGTCGAGTGGGACGGGCGTGCCTGGCGGCCGGTTGCGGTAGCCGCAGACTTCTCGGAGGCGTATCCGCTGATCATGCGGCGCGACGGCGCGCTGATCGAGCCGCAGGACGATACACCGGTGGCACTGCTGCGAAGGGGCACCGGGCGGCACCGCAGGCCTCTTCCGCCGTCTGGCTGACAGGGGTGGGCCGGAGCGCGTTTCGGCGTGGGAGGAGTCCCGGTGCTACGGCACTGTCGGGGGGATTCCCCCCGAGGTGAGAGGCGCTGCGCCATGGCCCGTCCCGATACCACGACCCCGCCCTCCCAAGGGCAGACCGGGCTCAAGCGCGAGGTCGGCCTCGTCGGGCTGCTGTGGGCCTCGGTCGGGGCGATCATCGGCTCCGGCTGGCTGTTCGGGGCGCAGAAGGCGGCGGTGGCGGCCGGGCCGGCGGCGTTGTTGTCCTGGGGCATCGGCGCGGTGGCGATCATCATGCTGGCGATGATCCACGCCGAGCTGGGTGGGTTGTTCCCGGTGGCGGGCGGTACGGCGCGGTATCCGCACTACGCGTTCGGCGGGTTCGCGGGGATGTCGTTCGGGTGGTTCACCTGGCTGCAGGCCGCGACCATCGCGCCGATCGAGGTGCAGGCGATGATCAACTACGCCCGGCACTGGACGTGGGCGGACGGCCTCCTGAACAGGGACCTGACGCTGACCGGGGCGGGTGTCGTGGTCGCGGCCGTGCTGCTCGGGGTGTTCGTCGCGATCAACTTCCTGGGGGTGAGGCTCCTCGCCCACACCAACAGCGTGGCCACCGTGTGGAAGGTCGCCGTCCCGGTCCTGACCGTCTTCGCGCTCGGGTTCACCGAGTTCCACGGTTCCAACTTCACCGTCCACGGCTTCGCGCCGGTCGGGGCCAAGGGTGTGCTGGCGGCCATCAGCACCAGCGGGGTGATCTTCGCGCTGCTGGGCTTCGAGCAGGCCATCCAGTGGGCGGGCGAGAGCCGCAACCCCCGCCGGGACATCCCCCGGGCCGTCCTCGGGTCGGTGGTGATCGGCACGATCATCTACGTGATGCTCCAGGTGGTGTTCATCGGCGCCCTGCCGCCGTCGACCTTCGCGGGCGGCTGGGACAAGCTCGACTACCCCGGCATCAGCGGCCCGTTCGCGGGCCTCGCGACCCTGATCGGCCTCGGCTGGCTGGTGACGATCCTCTTCATCGACGCGGTGATCTCGCCGGCCGGCACCGGGCTGGTCTACATCACCTCCAGCTCCCGGGTCACCTACGGCCTGAGCCGCAACGGCTACGCGCCGCAGGCCCTGCAGTACACCGACCGCAACTCGGTGCCCTGGCTCGGCCTGATCATCGCCTGGATGGCCGGCGTGCTCTGCTTCCTGCCCTTCCCGAGCTGGCAGCGGCTGGTCGGCTTCATCACCTCGGCCGTCGTGCTGATGTACGCGGGCGCGCCGCTGGCCTTCGGGGTGCTGCGCAAGCGGCTGCCGGGGATGCCGCGCTCGTACCACCTGCCCGGCGGCACGATCATCTCCCCGCTGGCCTTCGCGGTGTCGAGCCTGATCATCTACTGGTCCGGCTGGGGCACCCTGTGGCGGCTGGGGATGGCGATCATCATCGGGTACGTGCTGCTCGGCGGGTACTCCGCGTACGCCGCGTCGAAGGGGGTGCCGAACGCGCCGCGGATGGACTTCAGGGCGGGGCAGTGGCTGCCGGTCTACCTGGTCGGGATGGGGATCATCTCCTGGCAGGGCACCTTCGGCGAGGGCTCGAAGGGGAACCTGCCGCTGTGGTGGGACATCCTGGTCGTGGTGGTGTTCTCGCTGGTCATCTACTACTGGGCGCTGGCGGTCGCGCTGTCGGCCGAGGAGATCGAGCGGAACATCCGCGGCGTCGAGGTGGTGGACGCGGGCGGGCACTGAGCCGCTCGGGACACCGCGCCCCCGGGGATTGCCGGCCCCGGGGGCCGCTCGGCGCTTCCTAGGCTCGGACGGTGGCTCGCCAGGCGGTCTCGGCGGCCGCCAGGGCCGGCTCGGCGTCGGCCTTCGTGGCCGTCGCGAGGGCGGTGAGGCAGGCGCCGACGGTCTCCAGCGAGGCCGCCGGGCCGTAGTGGTTGACCCGCAGCATCTCCGCGGCCAGGGCGCCGCCGCCGGGCTGGACCGGCAGGGCCGGGTCGAGGGCGGCGGCGAGCTCGGCGGCGTGCAGACCGGCCCGGGTGCGCAGGGTGGTGGCGACCGGGGCCGCGTGGGCGTCCTCGTGGACGTACGGGGTGAGGGTGCCCAGGGCACGGACGCCGGCCCGGGTGGCGGCGGAGGCGGCGCGGTGCCGGGCGATCACGGCGGGCAGCCCGTCGGCGGCGATCCGGTCCAGGCAGGCGCCGAGCGCCAGCATCTCCAACTGGGCCGGGGCGTGCGGGAGTACGGCGCGACCGGCGTCGGTCCAGCGCTCCTTCCAGTCCAGGAGGGAGAGGTAGGAGCGGCGCGGGGCGGCCGGGTTGGCGGCGATCCGCTCCCACGCGCGCTCGGAGACTGAGACGGCGGAGACCCCGGCCGGGCCGCCCATCGCCTTCTGGCCGCCGATCACGCACAGGTCGATGCCCCACTCGTCGGTGAGCAGCGGCTCGGCGGCGACCGAGGCGACGGCGTCGAGCATCAGCAGCGCGCCGTGCTCGCGGACCACGGCGGCGATCTCGGCGACCGGGTTGGTGTTGCCGGTGGCGGCCTCGGCGTGCACCAGGGAGACGAAGTCGATCCCCGGGTGGGCGTCCAGGGCCGCGGCCACCTGTGCGGCGCTCACCGCGCTGTCGAAGGGGACGGCGAGGTCGACGACCTCGGCCCCGCAGGAGCGCAGCCAGTTGCCGAAGGTCTGCCCGTAGGGGCCGGTGACGATGTTGAGCGCGGTGGAGCCCGGGTGCGCGGCCCCGCGGATCGCGGCCTCCAGCGGGAGGAGCGCCTCGCCCTGGGTGACGATCACGTCCGCCTCGGTGTGCAGCAGCGCGGCCACCTGGTCCTCGATCGCCGCGAACCCGGCGGCGCTGAGCGGGGGGAGGTCGAGGAAGGGACTCACGGTTCGGAAGCCTTTCGCGCGCGGGGTGGTGGGTGCCGCAACGAGTCTGCCGCATTCTCGCTACTTACAGGGAACGCCCTCGTCGGTAGAGTGCGGCCATGAGCGATGGCGCGGTGCTGCACGTCCGGGGTCGGGTGCTGGTCGGTCCGGAGGAGGTCCGGGACGAGCTCTGGGTGGTGGACGGCCGGGTGAGCTTCACCCGCCCGCCGACCTCCGGGGACGTCCGGTCGTTGACCGGTTTCGTGCTGCCCGGCCTGGTGGACGCGCACTGCCACGTCGGACTGGACGCGCACGGCGGGGTGGACGCCGAGACCAGCGAGAAGCAGGCGCTCACCGACCGCGACGCCGGCACCCTGCTGATCCGCGACGCCGGCTCGGCCGCCGACACCCGCTGGATCGACGAGCGCGAGGACCTGCCCCGGATCATCCGCGCCGGGCGGCACATCGCCCGCACCCGCCGCTACATCCGCAACTACGCGCACGAGATCGAGCCCGGCGACCTCGCCGCCTACGTCCGGGCCGAGGCCCGGCGCGGCGACGGCTGGGTGAAGCTGGTCGGCGACTGGATCGACCGCGATCGCGGCGACCTCGCCGCCTGCTGGCCCGGCGACGCGCTGGCCGAGGCGATCGCGGCGGCGCACGAGGAGGGCGCACGGGTCACCGCGCACTGCTTCGCGGCCGAGTCGCTGCCGGACCTGCTGGCGGCCGGGATCGACTGCGTCGAGCACGCCACCGGGCTGACCGAGGAGCTGATCCCGGTCTTCGCCGAGCGCGGGGTCGCGATCGTCCCGACGCTGGTCAACATCGCCACCTTCCCGGAGCTGGCGGCCGGCGGGGAGCGGAAGTTCCCGGCCTGGGCGGCGCACATACGGCGGCTGCACGAGCGCCGGTACGACACGGTGGGCGCCGCGCACGACGCGGGCATCCCGGTGTTCGTCGGCACGGACGCGGGCGGCTCGCTCGCGCACGGGCTGGTCGCGGACGAGGTGGCGGAGCTGGTGAAGGCGGGGCTGAGCCCGGCCGAGGCGCTGTCGGCGGCGAGTTGGGGCGCGCGGGCGTGGCTGGGGCGGCCGGGGCTGGAGGAGGGCGCTCCGGCGGACTTCGTGGTGTACGAGGAGGACCCCCGGGCGGACGTCCGGGTGCTGGCGGACCCGCGGCTGGTGGTGCTGCGGGGGCGGCCGGTGGGGTGATCGGGCGGTCCTCGCGGGGGCCTCGTTCGGCTTCTCGCTCACATGATCATCCGCTGAACGCGCTGTCGGTGTAGGCCGATAGGGTGGCCACCATGGCACCGCGTCCACTGAACGAGATCGTCGAGCCCGGTTGGGCCACCGCCCTGGAGCCGGTCGCCGGGCGGGTCGCCGCCATGGGCGACTTCCTGCGCGCCGAACTGGCCGCCGGCCGTACCTACCTGCCCTCCGGCCCGAACGTGCTGCGGGCCTTCCAGCAGCCCTTCGCCGACGTGCGGGTGCTGATCGTCGGGCAGGACCCGTACCCGACCCCGGGCCACGCCGTGGGGCTCAGCTTCTCGGTGGGGCCGGAGGTGCGGCCGATCCCGGCGAGCCTGATCAACATCTTCCAGGAGTACGGAAACGACCTCGGCCTGCCGCAGCCGTCCAACGGGGACCTCACCCCGTGGACCGACCAGGGCGTGCTGCTGCTCAACCGTGCGCTGACCACCGCGCCGCGCAAGCCGGCCGCGCACCGGGGCAAGGGCTGGGAGGAGGTCACCGAGCAGGCGATCCGGGCGCTGGCGGCGCGCGGCGGCCCGCTGGTGGCGATCCTGTGGGGCCGCGACGCCCGCAACCTGCGGCCGCTACTCGGGGACGTCCCGGCGATCGAGTCGGCGCACCCGAGCCCGTACTCGGCGAACGGCGGCTTCTTCGGCTCCCGGCCGTTCAGCCGGGCGAACGAGCTGCTGGTGCGGCAGGGGGCGCAGCCGGTGGACTGGCGGCTGCCGTGAGGGCCGCGCTGCCGTAGCGCTTTGCGACCGTAATCCCTCGCTTCCGGATCGGAGTTCGGCCAGCACAGAACGTCGACCTCACTCCAACGAGTGAAATGGCGTTCTGCGTTACCCAGGTGACGGATCGTTTGAGAAGACTGGCGGCTCATCGTTTCAGCCGTGTGGGGGTTTCGCCATGTCGTCTCGGCAGTCTCGCCGAACCGTTTCCGCATCCGCCGCCGTGGTGGTGAGCACACTGCTCACCACCGCGCCCGTCCAGGCCGCTCCGGCTCCCACGCCCTCAGTGGGCAAGGCGCGCGCCGTCACCGCCGAACTCGACCTGGACGTCAGCCTGTTGAACAAGGCGGTGGACGTCCCGGTGAACATCGCGCTCAACAAGGTGGAGACACCGGAGCAGAGGGACGGCTCGGTGCTCACCGCCAAAGTGGACGGGGTCGACCAGACCGGCCCGGTCGAGCTGGTCAAGGCGGACATCGGCAAGTCCGTCACCCGCGCCGACGCCAAGGGCACCGCCGCCTCCGTCAAGCTGGTCAACGCCGACGTGCACGCCCCCGGCCTGCCCGCCACCGCGCTGCTCGGCCTGGAGGCGATGAGCGCCGAGGTGACCTGTCCGGTCGACGGGCAGCCGACCGCGAACGTGGTCGCGCCGGCCAAGCTGAGCGTGCTGGGCAAGCCGGTCACGGTCGGGCTGTACGGTCCGACCAAGGTGGACGTGCCGCTGGTCGGCAGCGTGTCGGTGGAGTTCTCCAAGAAGACCACCACCACGACCACCGCCGCCGCCTCCGCGCTTGAGGTGCAGGTGGAGGTGAACCCGCTGAACCTGAACGTCGCCAAGGTCACCGGGAAGATCACCGTCGCCTCGGTGAGCTGTGAGAAGCCCTCCGCGCCGTCGGCCACTCCTTCTGTTGCGGACACCCCGAGCGCCGCGCCCACCAGTGCGCCCTCCGCCCAGCCGGTGGCCGACACCACCACCTCGCGGGCCGCCGTGCCGCAGGCGGCGGCGGAGAAGCCGGAGAAGCTCGCCTCCACGGGCGGCAGCAGCGCCACCGGTCCGCTGGCCGCCGGGGCCGCCGCGCTGGTCGCGGGCGGGGCCGCCGCGCTCTGGGCCACCCGGCGCCGTCGTGCTGCGCACGCCCGTCGGCACTGAGCCCGTAGGCACCCTTGAGGGCGGGAGTGCCGTGCCCGGCACTCCCGCACCGTGACCGTGCCAACGCGGACGGTTGGTTCACATGCGCGTTACATGAGAGGAACAACCGGGAAACGGCGGCTTGCGACGCTACGCGGGCACTCACCACCCAGCAATGCGAGGGACACGCCGTGGCAATCAAGGCCGAGTACATCTGGATCGACGGCACCAAGCCGACCGCGAAGCTCCGTTCCAAGACTCGCGTCCTGCCCAACGCCGACAAGATCCCGACCTGGGGCTTCGACGGTTCCTCGACCAACCAGGCCGAGGGCCACGCCTCGGACCGCGTGCTGGAGCCGGTGAAGGTCGTCAAGGACCCGATCCGCGGCGGCGACAACATCCTGGTCCTCTGCGAGGTCCTGGAGACGGACGGCACCCCGCACGAGTCCAACAGCCGTGCCCTGCTGCGTGAGGTCGACGAGAAGTACGCGGCGCAGGAGTCGATCTTCGGCATCGAGCAGGAGTACACCTTCTTCAAGGGCTCCCGCCCGCTCGGCTTCCCGGAGGGCGGCTTCCCGGCCCCGCAGGGCGGCTACTACTGCGGTGTCGGCGCCGAGGAGGTCTTCGGCCGCGAGATCGTCGAGCTGCACCTGGACCGCTGCATCGACGCCGGCCTGGCCATCTGCGGCATCAACGCCGAGGTCATGCCCGGCCAGTGGGAGTTCCAGATCGGCCCGGTCGACGCGCTGACCGTCTCGGACGACCTGTGGATCGCCCGCTACCTGCTGTACCGCACCGCCGAGGAGTTCGGCATCGACGCCACCCTGGACGCCAAGCCGGCCCGTGGCGACTGGAACGGCGCGGGTGCCCACACCAACTTCTCCACCAAGGCGATGCGCGAGGGCTACGACGCCATCATCACCGCCTGCGAGTCCCTCGGCGCCTCCCAGGAGAAGGTGCTGGAGCACGTCAACCAGTACGGTGACGACATCCAGTCCCGCCTGACCGGCAAGCACGAGACCGCCCCGTGGAACGTCTACAGCTACGGCGTCTCCGACCGCGGTGCCTCGGTCCGCATCCCGTGGCAGGTCGAGGTGGAGAAGAAGGGCTACATCGAGGACCGCCGCCCGAACGCCAACGTCGACCCCTACGTCGTCACCCGCCTGCTGATCAACACCTGCTGCGAGGCCCTGGAGAAGGCCGGCCAGGTCTGATCCGCCCCTGAGGCCCCCACGCCCGCAGGCCCTTCCCCCCTCGGGGAAGGGCCTGCGGGCGTTGTGTCGCACGTGCGGGGTGGTGGGCGGCGGCGGGAGCCGGGAGTGACCGCGCAAATCGCTGGTCAATCACCGGTCGTCGCCGGACAATTCACGGCATGACCCAGCAGCCCCTGCTCCTCCTCGATGTGGACGGACCGCTCAACCCCTATGCCGCGCCGAAGACGCGTCGGCCCTTGGGGTATGACACGCATCGGTTGCTGCCCGAGTCATGGGTGGCGCGGAATGCGCCGACGCCGCGGGAGCGGGTGAAGCCGTTGCGGGTGTGGCTGAATCCCGCGCACGGGGCGGAGTTGCTGGCGCTGCCGTACGAGTTGGTGTGGGCGACCACCTGGATGGACGAGGCGAACACCTTCATCGGGCCGCGGATCGGGCTGCCCGAACTTCCGTACATACCGTGGACGGAGGTGTTCCGGGAGCAACCGGACGGGTTGCACTGGAAGACCAGGGAGCTGGTCGCCTGGGCGGCCGGGCGGCCGTTCGTGTGGCTGGACGACGAGCTCGGGCCGCAGGACATCGAGTGGATCGCGGCGAACCATCCGGGCGAGGCGCTGCCGCTCTGGGTCGACCCCAGGGTCGGCCTGCAGGAACTGCACTTCGCGGCGCTGCGGGAGTGGGCGGCGGAGGAATGCTGATCGGACGGGTCGAGCGGCTGCGCCGCTATCCGGTCAAGTCGCTGCTGGGGGAGGAGCTTTCGGTCGTCGAGGTGGACGAGCGCGGCCTGGCCGGGGACCGTGGCCGGGCGCTGCTGGACGTGGAGACCGGGCGGGTGGCCAGCGCCAAGAACCCCCGGTTGTGGGCCGGCCTGCTCCGGTACTCGGCGGCCGCGGCGGACGGCGGGGTGGCGATCACCGGCCCGGACGGACGCAGCGCCGACGAGGCGGAGCTGTCCGAGGCACTCGGCCGCAAGCTCGCCCTGATCGCCGAGCGCCCGCCCGGCGCGACGGTCGAGCGGGCCGTGCCGGAGGAAGTGCTGGCGCACGGAATCGCGGCGGAAGTGCCCGTCACCGTCAATGAGTTGGGCAGGGCCGCGCCGGATGGCGGCTTCTTCGACTTCGCCCCGCTGCACCTGATAACCAGCTCCACGCTCGACGCCGTCGGCGTCGAGGCCGAGCGCTACCGGCCGAACCTGGTGATCCGCACCGAGGGCGAGGGCTTCGTCGAGAACGCCTGGGTGGGGCGGGAGTTGGCGATCGGCCGGGCGCTGCGGCTGCGCGTCGTGGCGCCCACCCCGCGCTGCGCCGTCCCCACCCTGCGGCACGGCCCGCTGCCCCGCCGCACCGAGGCGCTGCGGATCCCGGCCGAGCGGAACCGCCTGGTCCCGCTGGAGGGCGTGCCGGAGCTGCCCTGCGCCGGGGTGTACGCGCAGGTGCTGGCGCCCGGCCGGATCGAGCCCGGCGACCGGGTCAGGCTGAACGGTGTCAGGTTGAACTGAGCACCGTCTCCAAGGCGTTGAGGAAGCGGTCGGTGGTCTCCTCGTCCCGGACGGCGATCCGCAGCCAGTCCTCGCCGAGCCCGGGGAAGGTGTCCCCGCGCCGGACGGCGAAGCCGTGCTCGCGCAGCCGCTCGCGCACGGCCGCCGCGCCCGGCAGCCGGACCAGGACGAAGGAGGCTGCCGCTTCGCCGTACATCCGCAGGCCCGGGACGGCGGCCAGGCCCTTCACCAAGTACGCCCGCCACAGCGCCAGTTCGGCGGCCGCCTGCTCCGCCTCGGCCAGTGCGGCCGGGCCGCTGCAGACCTCGGCGGCGGCCAGCGCGGGGGTGGAGACCGGCCAGAGCGGCTGAGCGGCGCCGAGGGCGGCGATCAGCGGCGCCGGTCCGAGGACGTAGCCGATCCGCAGCCCGGCCAGGCCCCAGGTCTTGGTGAGGCTGCGCAGGACGACGACCTGGCCGGGCAGGTCCCGGGCCGGGGCCAGGGACTCCCGCTCGCCCGGGACGGTGTCCATGAACGCCTCGTCCACCACCAGGGTGCGCCCGGGGCGGGCGAGCGCGGCGACGGCCTCGGCGGGGTGCAGCACGGAGGTCGGGTTGGTCGGGTTGCCGAGGACGACCAGGTCCGCCTCCTCGGGAACGGCGCCGAGCCCGAACCCGTCCTCGGCGGTGAGCAGCACCCGGTGCACCCGGTGCCCGGCGTCCCGCAGCGCCGCCTCCGGTTCGGTGAACTGGGGGTGCACCACAGTGATGTGGCGGGCGGTCACCACCCGGGCGAGCAGCACGAAGGCCTCCGCCGCCCCCGAGGTGAGCAGCACCTCCTCGACCGGGCGCCCGTGCCGGGCGGCCACCGCGGCGCGGGCGGCGCCCTGGTCGGGGTAGGCGGCGAGGTCGCCGAGGGTGGCGGACAGGTGCTCGCGCAGCCAGGCCGGGGGAGTGCCGGTGCGGACGTTGACCGCGAGGTCGACCAGTCCGCGGCCGTCGGCGCGCACCTCGGCGTCGCCGTGGTGGCGCAGGTCGGGTTCGGGGGCGGTCACGTGGAGGCTCCTTGCTGGTCAACGGGAAGGCCGGGCACCCGGTGGACGTCGTACGGGCCCGGCGGCACGGCGAGCCCGGCGCCGTCGCCGAGCGCGACCAGCGCGACGGCGTGCCCGTGGGCGGCCAGGGTGACGGCCGCTCCGGTGTGGTCGACCACCTGTCCGGTGCCGTCGGTCGCGACTCCGGCCCAGTCCAGTACCACCCCGCGGGCGTTCCGTACCGTCCCGGGCTCCGGCACCGCGACCTGCCGCGTCCCCGGCCGGAGCAGCCCGGCCACCGCCTCGACCGCCTCCGGCCTGCCCACCACCGCCGAGGCGCGCCGCAGCTCCGTCAGGGCGCGCGGCACCAGCAGGTCGTGCGCCCCCGGCCCGAGGCCGACCAGCGCCAGCCGCCCGTGCACCGCGGCCCGGGCGATCGCGACCGTCGCCGTCGCCGACTTCCGCTTGGCGACCACGAGTTGACCACCGTTCGAGCTCGCCAGCGCCGCGGCCTCGGCCACGCTCGCGGTGCCGACCGCCGTACCGACGGCCTCGGAGGGGTTCGGCACCGTGAGCCGGGCCAGCTCATCAGCCGGGTGCTCGTCCACCGGCACGTTCAGGCAGCGCGCGGCCCAGCGCACCGCCGGGTGGTCCGCCTTGCCGGCCACGGTCGCCACCCGGGCGATCGCCGAGCGGAGGTGGCCGGTCTCCGCGAGCACGGCCATCAGCAGCTTCATCGCGTCGGCCGCTTCGGTGCCGCTGCCCGCGCCGATGCCGACGACCAGGGTGCGTGGGACGACCAGGAGGTCGCTGTCGCCCGGGTCCTCCTGGTCGGTGATCCGCAGCACGGGGGCGTCCTCGGGCGCGTCCGGCCGGATGTTCGGGGGCAGCGCGGGCAGCGGGTACGGCACGTCGGTGACCAGCCGCACCGGGCGGCCTTCCGCCGCCGCCCGCGCGGTGGCGGCGGAGCCGGGCCGGTAGTACCGCACGGCGTGCGATGTCAGGACGTCGAGCGGGTTCTCGGGGGCGGGCAGCGGGCCGGTGAACACCGGGGTGACCCCGAGGGCGGCCGCCACCTCACGGGCCAGCTCCTCGGCCGAGTCCGTGTGGGTCAGTGGGATCACCCAGCGCCGTCCCGGGTCCACGCAGAGCACCTCGGCGCCGCGCGGAATGTCCACTCGGTCGTCGGTCAGCAGCCCGACGACGACGGCGAGCGACCCGACGGCGATCACTTGCCGGTGCCGACTGAGGGCGAAGTGCATCGCCTCCGGCCCCTGGAAGCAGTTGCCGCGCGAGGCCCGGTAGGCGTAGCTGCTCTCCGGCCAGAGGGCCTGCAGCTCGTCGGTCAGCGGGCGGCCCGGCCCGTAGATGGCGACCAGTCCGATCACGTACCGCACTCCTTGCCGTCCCCGGCCCTACGTTGACGGGCCCCCGTGATCCCACCACGCGCGGCGGAAGGGGTCAATCGCGGCGCGTGTGACATCCGCCGCCGGCCCGGCTGCTTCGTACGGGGAGCGCGTCGCAGCTGTTCGTCTGTTCTTCACTTCCCTTGTGCGGTACACGACATGCCGCGATCCTACTGTTCTCGGCGCTCCCGCCCCGGAAGCCCCGACAAACGGAGGACCCCATGGCCTTCGCACGACTCCGCTCCGCCGGCTCCCCCACCGCCGGCCCGCGCCCCACCCGTCGTCGCAAGCTCCGCCCGCTCACCGCCATCGCCACCGGCCTCGGCCTGGTCGCCGGCTCGCTCGGCCTGTGGGCCGCGGGCGGCAGTGCGGCCGCCGACACCGCGGCCGGCCTGCCCTCGCCCGACCACGTGATCGTCGTGATGCTGGAGAACCACGCGTACTCGCAGGTCATCGGCAGCTCGGCGGCGCCGTACATCAACGGCACCCTGGCGGCCGGCGGCGCGACGCTGACCCAGTCGTACGCGCTCACCCACCCCAGCCAGCCCAACTACTACATGCTGTTCTCCGGCAGCTCGCAGGGCATCGTCGACGACAGCTGCGTGGACGTCGGCGCGCTGCAGCAACCGAACCTGGCCTCCGAGCTGCTCGCCGCCGGCCAGACCTGGGCCAGCTACAACGAGGGCCTGCCCGCCCCCGGCGCCACCGACTGCCGCGTCGACAACTACGCGCAGAAGCACAACCCGTGGTTCGGCTTCGGCAACGTGCCCACCTCCAGCGCCTACGGCATGGACGCGTTCCCGACCGACTTCACCACCCTGCCCAAGGTCTCCTTCGTCATCCCGGACCTGTGCGACGACATGCACGACTGTTCGGTGGGCACCGGCGACTCCTGGCTGCAGACCAACCTCGACGCGTACGCCCAGTGGGCCAAGAACAACAACAGCCTGCTGGTGGTGACCTTCGACGAGGACAACAAGCTGTCGGGCAACCGCATCCCGACCCTGGTCTACGGCGCCCACGTCGCCCCGGGCAGCTCCACCGCCACCAACTACAACCACTACGACGTGCTGCACACCCTGGAGGACCTGGCCGGCGTCAACGCCCACGCCGGCAACTCCGCCGGGGCCTCCGACATCACCGGCATCTGGAACTGACGCCCGTGTACGTCGCGGACTCCCGCAGCTCCAAGGCCCCCGTCGCACCGGCCACCGGCCCGGTGCGGCGGGGCGCCCTGCGCGCCGTGCCGGGGGCGGTCATCGCCCTCGGCGCCGTCAGCATGGTCACCGACATCTCCTCCGAGATGGTCAGTGCCGTCCTGCCGCTCTACCTGCTCACCGGACTCGGTCTGTCTCCGCTCGGCTTCGGACTGCTCGACGGCATCCAGAACGGCTTCAGCGCCCTGGTCCGGCTCGTCGGCGGCCACCTCGCCGACCGCCGCGGCCGCGACGGGGCCGCCCGCCACAAGGTCGTCGCGGCCGTCGGGTACGGGCTGTCCGCGCTGTGCCGCCCGCTGCTGCTGTTCGTCCACGCCGTGCCGTTGATCGGCGCCGTCATCGCCGTCGACCGCACCGGCAAGGGCCTGCGCACCGCGCCCCGGGACGCGATGATCTCACTGGCCACCGAACCCGCCCACCGCGGCCGGGCGTTCGGCGTGCACCGGGCGATGGACACGGCCGGCGCCCTGCTCGGCCCGCTTACCGCCTTCCTGGTGCTGCGCCTCGCGGGCGGCCCGCTGCTCGCCGACGGCGGTGAACGGCACGGCTACGACGCCGTGTTCACGGTCAGCGCCTGCGTCGCCGCGCTGGGCGTGCTGATCCTGCTGCTGTTCGTACCGAACCGGCAACGCGGGGACGAGGCGTCAACCGCCGCCCCCTCGCTGCGCGACAGCCTCACCCTGCTGCGTCTGCCCGGACTGCGCCGGCTCACCCTGTGTGCCGTGCTGCTCGGGCTCACCACCGTCAGCGACTCCTTCCTCTACCTGCTGGTCCAGCGCCGACTCGGCCTGTCCGTCAACCTGTTCCCGCTGCTGCCGCTCGGCACCTCGGCCGCCTTCCTGCTGCTCGCCGTCCCGTTCGGCTCGCTCGCCGACCGGATCGGCCGCCGCCGGCTCTTCCTGCTCGGGCACGGGGTGCTGCTGCTGGCGTACGGGCTGCTGCTGTCCCCGCTGCGCGGGCTGACGGCGGTGATCGGCGTCCTGGTGCTGCACGGCTCCTTCTACGCCGCCACCGACGGGGTGCTCGCCGCCGCCGCGGCCGACACGGTGCCCGCCGAACAGCGCGGCGCCGGGCTGGCCCTGGTCGGCACCGGGCAGGCGCTGGCCCGGTTCGCCTGCTCGCTGCTGTTCGGCGCGCTGTGGAGCGCGGTGGGCGGCCCCCGCGCGCTGGCCTGGTCGGCGGGCGCGCTGGCGCTGTGCGTGGGCGGCGCGGCGGTGGTGCTGCGCAGGTCCGAACCCGTTGCCGCTGAGGAGAGTCCTTGAACCTGCAGAACCGGACCAGGCTAATCGTGCTGCTGGTGGCCGTCCTGGTGCTCGGCGCGGTCGGCACCGGCGCCGTCCTGTACGCCGCCGACCGCACCGCCGAGCGGGACCGCACCCAGGCCGGCGGACCGGCCGTCAACCCGGGGGTGGTGTCGCTTCAAGTCTCCTCGAACGGGCGTCAGTTGCTGTTCCGCAACATGGCCTGGGGCCCGCACCGGGACGAGATCACCACCGTTCCCGCCGACCGGCCGGACGGCCCGCGCACCGCCTCCGGCACGCAGTGCCTGCGCTTCCACGCCGCCGCCGGCACCGGCATCTGCCTGCAGGCCCAGCACGGCGCGCTGGAGGACACCTACCGCGCCGTCATCCTGGACGACCACCTGCACGAGCGGCGCTCGTTCCCCGCCGCCGGCATCCCCACCCGCTCCCGGGTCTCCCCGTCCGGGCACCTCGCCGCCTGGACGGTCTTCGTCAGCGGCGACTCCTACGCGGGCACCAACTTCTCCACCCGCACCTCGATCGTGGACGTGCGGGACTGGAACCTGCGGGAGAACCTGGAGGACTTCGCCGTCGTGAAGGACGGCCACCCGTACCAGGCGCACGACGTCAACCTCTGGGGCGTCACCTTCGCCGACGACAACACCTTCTACGCCACCCTGGCCACCGGCGGGCAGACCCACCTGGTCCGCGGCGACCTCGCCGCCCGCACCCTGACCACCCTGCACGACAACGTCGAGTGCCCCTCGCTCTCGCCGGACGGCACCCACATCGCGTACAAGAAGCGCGTCCCCGGCCTGCCCGCCGACTCCCCCTGGCGGCTGTACGTCCTCGACCTGGGCACGATGACCGAGACCGCGACGGCCGAGCAGCGCAACATCGACGACCAGGCGCTCTGGTCCGACAACGGCACCCTGCTGTACGCCCTGCCCGGGGACTACGGCGCCGACCTGTGGACCGTCCCGGCGGACGGCTCCGGCGGCGCCCGACTGGTCACCAAGGCTGCGGTCGCCCCCGCCTACCTGGGCTGAGGAACTCTGGGCTACGGTCCCACGTCGAGGGAATGTGACGTCCTGATCGAACATTCCGATCGAACGTCCTGATCGAAACGGGGGAGCGAGAAACCGTGGACGGCATCCCACCCGAGCGCATGGTGACCGACTCCTGGCCCGCCCTGCACGGCCGCCCGGTCCTGCGGCGCACCGTCGCCGTCGGGCTGGTGCTCGGCATTTCCGTCGCCGCCGCCCTCGTGGTGCGCGGCGTCAACGCGTTCACCGCCGACCAGGTCGGCCGGGAAACCGACCGCGACCGCGCCGAGCGCCTGGCCGGCCTCCACCCCTCCCAGCACCCGGGCGCGGGGCGGTACTACGTGCCGGTCAGCACGGTCTACACCCGGACGTCGGACGGGGCGCCGATCGCCTACCTGCACTACCGGCTCGGGGGCGGGAAGGACCCGGGGCTCGGGGACTTCCTGCGGACCTACGACCTCCCGGCGCCCGGGCCGGCCGCCCCGCTGCCGCCGGACCTCGCGGCGGCACTCGGCGGGGACGAGCCAGCCGAGGCGCCGGAGCTGCCGGAGTCGCCGGAGCCGTCCTCTTCGGCCACGGCCTCCCCGTCGGCGGTCGCTTCCCCGTCCGAGACCACCTCCGCACCCGTCGCCATCGCGGCGCAGCTGGCGGACGGCGGCTCCGCCGACCCGAGTGCCGACGCCGACGCGTCCGATGAACCCTCTGAGCCCTCGGCCGAGCCGGACGCCAAGGCCGGGGCCGGGGAGGGCAGCCCCTCCCCGGCCCCGGCCCCGCCGTCCACACCCACCTGGACGGCTACCCCAACCCCCGGCTGGACCCCTTCCGCCGTCCCCGTCCACCCGGCCGGCGCCCGCCGGATCTACGTCGCCACCATCCCCGGCGGCCTGCCGGGCGCCGCCGACATCTACATCCGCGCCACCGGCTGAGCCGCGCGCAGTACTTCGGACGAGGGCGCGAGGGCGGAGACGGGCGCGGGGGCGGGCGCCTGGCCCGCCGCGGCGGCCGGACGGCTCGGGGCCTGCCCGACCAGCATCGCGCCGAGCGCCAGCAGCAGGCCGAGCAGCTGCCAGCCGGTCAGGGTCTGGCCGAGGACCACCAGTCCGCCGGCCGTCGCCACCACCGGGTTGACCAGCCCCAGGAAGGACGTCGGCCCCGCGCCCAGGCGCTCGATGCCGCGGAACCACAGGACGTACCCGAGCGCGGTGCTGAACAGCCCGAGGTAGGCGAAGCCCGCCAGGTTGGAGGCGCTCAGGGCCGGCGGCGCGCCCTCGACCAGTGCCGCCAGCGGGACCAGGAAGACCGACCCGGCGAGCAGCTGCCACGCGGTGAGGTCGAGCAGGCTCGCCCCCTCGGGGCGGCCCCAGCGGCGGGTGAGCACGGTGCCCATGGCCATCAGCGCGATACCCGCGACCATCGCGGCGATCCCGAGGCCGTCCAGCTTCGCCCCGCTCTTGAGCACCAGCAGGGCCACCCCGCCGACCCCGACCAGCCCGGCGAGCAGCGCCCGCCGTCCGGGCCGGACACCGAGCACCCCGATCGAGAACCCGGCGACGAGCAGCGGCTGGATCGCCCCGATGGTGGCCGCGACACCGCCGGGCAGCCGGTACGCGCCGACGAACATCAGCGGGAAGAACAGTCCGATGTTGAGCATCCCGAGCACCGCCGCGCGCCCCCACCAGCGCCCCTTGGGCAGTTTGCGGCCGATCAGCAGCAGGAGCAGCCCGGCCGGCAGGGCCCGCAGTGCGGCGAGCAGCAGCGGGCGGCCTTCGGGGAGCAGCTGGGTGGTGACCAGGTAGGTGGTGCCCCAGGCGGCCGGGGCGAGTGCGGCGGTGGCGGCGATCGCGGCGCGCTTGCGGTCCATGGCGTTCCCCTCAACGTTGATTATCTGAACGTTGAGATATTTCTACGCCCAGAGATCAGTGAACGTCAAGTATGTGAATGTTAAGATATCTGCAACGACAGCGACCGGCCGTAGAGAGGCGGACCACCATGCAGCAGCGCGACACCGTCGACGACATCGCCGAGCAGTGGAGAAGGGTCGACCCCGGCCTGGACCTGGAGGCCATGGCCCTGATCGGCCGGCTCCGGCGGCTGAACGTCAGGGTCGACAATGCCCTGCGCGAGTACTTCGCCACCTGCGGCCTGGACTCCTCCGAGTTCGACGTCCTGGCCACCCTGCGCCGCTCCGGCGAGCCCTACGAGCTCAACGCCCGCGCCCTGCTCAAGTCCGCCATGGTCACCTCCGGCGCCATCACCAACCGGGTCGACAAGCTCTCCGCCAAGGGCCTGGTCGAACGCAACCCCTGCCCGGACGACCGCCGCGCCGTCCTGGTCCGCCTCACCCCGGCCGGCAAGGAACTGATCGACGCCATCCTGCCCGGCCACCTGGAGAACGAGGAGCGCATCCTCACCGCACTCGACACCGATGAGCGCGCCCAACTCGACACCCTGCTACGCAAACTCCTCGTTGCCCACCGCGACACCGAACCGCTCCTCGGCTGAGCCGCTGTCAGTGCCACGTGCCATGCTGTCCGGCAGTACCACCGGTACGAGGGGGCAGGGCAATGATCGAGCAGGCAGCGCGACAGATCGCCGAAGGCATCGTGGCCAAGGCGCCCGAGGGCTGGACGGAAGCCGTGCTCGTCGGCGAATCGGGCCCGGGTAGCACCTCGTTCTCCGGCTCCGTCACCACCGCTCCGCCACGGCGGACCTCGTGCCCGTGCGAGGACTGCTCGTGGAGCCCCTGCGGGTCACGACTCACCTGGTCTGCCGCGCCTGCTCCGTCGCCGCCCGCCCCCGCCGCCGCTGCCTGGACTGCGGAAAGCTGGCCGATTCGAAGTCCCCGCTGGACGGCCGCGAGGACGTCTGCATGGGCACGGTGGCGATCTACACGCGCCTCCGCTGCGCCGCCTGCTTACGCGCCGACCCGCTCAGCGGCACCCTCGGTGCCCAAGGCGCGGGTCAGAGCTGGGCGATCAGCGCGTAGCGCTCGTCGTGCACCGGGCCTCCCCACAGCGCCGCGTCCCCGCTGAGCGGCTCGATGCGCAGCTCCGTCACCAACGGGCTTACCGCTGCCGTGAGTTCCTCCGCCCCGACGCCGCCGCCCCACGGCAGGTGCTCCGCTCCCGCGACGTACGGGGCCGCCTGCTCGCCCGCCTCGCGCCACCGCCCCTCGATCAGCGCCAGCCGCCCGCCGGGCCGGAGCAGCTGGACCCAGGAGCGCAGGGCCTGTTCGGGGTCGGGGAGCGTCCAGATCAGATGGCGGCAGAGCAGCACGTCGAAGCTCCCGTCCTGAAACGGAGGTGCACCCGCGTCACCCACCAGGAACCGCCCCGCCACCCCGGCGGCCGCTGCCTTCTCCCTGGCCCGCTCCACCATCTGCGGCGCCAGATCCACCCCGGTCACCCGATGCCCGTCGGCTGCGGCGAGCACCGCCAACGAGCCCGTCCCGCACCCGGCATCAAGCACATCCGCAGGCGCCGACGGCAGCCATCCCCGCACCCGCCGCGCCCACGCCTGCCGCGTCGGTGCCGTCCGCAACCCGTGATCCGGCTCGTCGTCGAAACCCGACGAAGCCGCGTTCCAGTAGTCGGCAATGGCCCGGCTGGAGTCAGTCATGCCGGCCATCATCGCAACCAGCACTGACATCCGGTCCGGCTCAGCTCAGCGGGGCAGCGGCCACCCCGAACTCCCGGCAGATGGCGGCGAGCGCCTCCGCCGGATCGGTGGTGTCCGACCATCGGCGGCTACCAGTTCCTCGGCCGGATCGGCTCCGGCGGCATGGGCACGGTCTACCTCGCCCAGCGCCAGGGCTCCGCGACCCAGGTCGCCCTGAAGACCATCAACCTTGAACTCCTCGACGACGCCGAGCTGTTGCGCCGCTTCCAGCGAGAGTCCGAGGTGCTGGCCATGGTCCCCGGCGCCTACACCGCCCGGGTGCTCGACGCGGGCGTGGACGCCGGACGCCCGTACCTGGCCATGGAGTTGCTGGACGGCCGCCCGCTGGACGTCCACCTGCGCGAGCAGGGGCCGATCCGCTCCGCCGAGGCGCTGCGCGCCCTCGCGCTGGCACTGGCAGTGGCGCTGTCCGGGGTGCACCGACTCGGGCTGGTCCACCGGGACCTCAAGCCCGCCAACATCATGCTGACCACGGCCGGCCCGCGCCTGCTGGACTTCGGCATCGCGGCGATCGTGGACGGCACCCGGCTCACCGCCGCCGGCGGCGGGCCGGGCACCCTGACGTACATGGCGCCGGAGCAGTTCGGCGACGAGCGGGTCGGCACGGCCGCCGACGTGTGGGCCTGGGCGTGCTGCGTGGTGTGCGCGGCGCACGGCGCCAGCCCGTTCGCGGCGACCAGTACGGGCGCGGTGATCCGCCGGATCGTGGAGACCGGGCCCGAACCGGCCGCGCTGGCGGCGGTCCAGGCCCTCGACCCGGCGCTCGCCGCGGTCGTCACCCGCGCCGTGGCCCTGGACCCGGTGCAGCGCCCGGCGGACGGCACCGCCCTGCTGGCGGCGCTGGCGGCGGCCCAGCCGACGGCGCCGGACCCCGCGGGCGTCCACGACCAGATCACCCGGGGCTGGCAGACCCTCGCGCTGTAGCCCCGGCCCGCGGGTTCGCTACTCCCGGCCCGCGACCGTCACCTCGGGCTCGTGCCGCACCGGGAAGTTGACCGAGTCGGCGATGAAGCAGGCCCGGTGCGCCTCCGCGTGCAGGGCGAGCGCCTTCTCCGCCATCCCCGCCTCGGCGACCAACCGCAGGAGGGCGGCCGCGCGGGGCTCAACGCGGCGCGGTCACCCGGCGGGGCTCAACGCGGCGCGGTCGTCCGAGTAGGGATCACTCCACCGCGGTCACCCGATCGATGATCAGTCGGGCGCACTCGTCCGCCGAGGCCTGCGAAGTGTCCACGACCAGGTCGTACGAGACGCCCCGGTGTACCGACTCGGCCTGCGCGGCGGCCATCCCGGCGACCCGGTCGCCGCGTGCGGCCTCCCGGGCGGCGGCCACCGCCGGGGCGCAGCGCACGCCGACCCAGAGCACGTCCAGGCCCTCCAGCGCCGTCCGCCAGCGCTGCTGCGAGGCGGCCCCGCCGAGGAACACCTCGTCCACCACGATCCGCGCCCCGGTCCGTGCCATCGCCGCGACCCCGACCGTCCAGGCAGCGTCCAGCGCGGCGAAGGCCGGCCCGACCTCGACCGTGCCGTTCCCGTCCTCCAGCCCGCCGATGCCCTCGCCGCCGGCCAGCAGCCGCGGTGGCAGCGCGGAGACCATGGTGTCCGCGCCGAGGTGCAGCCACGGCTCAGGCAGCAGCTCCTGCAGGTGGCGGGCGATGCTCGACTTGCCGGAGCTGGAGCCTCCGTTGAGGACGATCACATGCATGCGCGCATCGTAGGGGCGGGCGCTCGGCGAAGCAGCCGGATTACCGGCCCGCCCGGTAGGCCGCCGCCGAGGCCGCGAACGAGGAGGCCAGCGTGGGGGCGCCGGCCCAGTGCAGGTGCAGGTAGGAGGCGTGCACAGTGCCACCCGTGAAGCCCTCGGTGCGCGGGCCGGTCGGCAGGTGCCAACCCCAGGCGGGGAGTTCGCCCGCGCCCGGCTCGCAGACCGTCCGGTGGAACTCGTGCCCGCGCAGCCGGGTGCCGGCCGGGGCGAGCGGGGAGTCGTGCAGGGCGACGGCCTCCCGGTAGCCGAGGGTGAGCCGTTCGGTCATCCGGGACGCGGTGTCCAGCACCCCGCACATCGGCAGGCCGTCCAACTCCCGCCCTAGGTACAGCAGTCCGGCGCACTCGGCGGCGATCGGACCTCCCGAGGCGGCGAACCGGGCGATGGCCCCGCGCAGTTCGGCGTTCCCACTCAACTCCCTTACGTACAGCTCCGGGAAGCCGCCGCCGATGACCAGACCGGCCGTCCCCTCGGGCAGCTCGGAGGCGTGCAGCGGGTCGAACGGGAGCACCTCGGCACCCGCCGCGCCGAGCAGTTCGGCGTTCTCGGCGTAGGAGAAGGAGAACGCCGCGCCGCCCGCCACCGCGATCCGCGGCCGCCCGGCCACCGGTGCGACCTCGGTGGACGGGTCCCACGGCTCGGCGTCCAGATCCGGCGCCGTGCGGGCGAGTTCCAGCAGGGCGTCCAGGTCGACCGAGGAGGCGACCAGCTCGCCCATGTCCGCGACCGCCTTCAGCGCCTCCGCCGAGCGCTCCACCGCGGGGATCAGCCCGAGGTGCCGGGACGGCGTGGCGACCGCCGCCGAGCGGCGCAGCGCGCCCAGCACCGGGACGCCGGAGCCCTCCTCCAGGGCCTCGCGCAGGAGTTGCTCGTGCCGGTCGGAGGCGACCCGGTTGAGGATCACCCCGGCCAGGCGGACCTCCGGGTCCCAGGAGGCGAAGCCGTGCACCAGCGCGGCCACCGACCGGGACTGCGAGGAGCCGTCCACCACCAGCACCACGGGCGCCCGCAGCAGCTTGGCGACGTGCGCCGTGGACGCCAGCTCCCCGCGTCCGGAGGCTCCGTCGAACAGGCCCATGACCCCCTCGACCACCGCGACGTCCGCCCCCGCCGCGCCGTGCAGGAACAGCGGCGCGATCCGCTCCGGCCCGCACAGGAAGGCGTCCAGGTTGCGGCCCGGGCGCCCGGCGGCGAGCCCGTGGTAGCCCGGGTCGATGTAGTCCGGGCCGACCTTGTGCGGGGAGACCGCCAGCCCGCGCGCGGCGAGCGCCGCGATCAGGCCGGTGGCGACGGTGGTCTTGCCCGCGCCCGAGGAGGGCGCGGCGACGACGAGGCGGGGGATGGTCACGGGCGCAGGCTCACCACTCGATACCGCGCTGGCCCTTGCGGCCGGCGTCCATGGGGTGCTTGACCTTGGTCATCTCGGTGACCAGGTCGGCGAATTCGGTCAGCGGCTCGGGCGCGTACCGGCCGGTGATCACGACGTGCTGGCTGCCCGGGCGGTCCTTCAGCACGGAGACCACCTCCTCCGGGTCGATCCACCCCCAGTGCATCGGGTAGGTGAACTCGTCCAGCACGTAGAAGCGGTAGGTCTCGGCCACGAGGTCGCGCTTGACCTGCTCCCAGCCCTCCTTGGCGGCCGCCTCGCTGTCCATCTCCATCTCGGAGGAGCGCTGGATCCAGGACCAGCCGGAGCCCATCTTGTGCCAGTCGACGGTGCCGCCCTCGCCGGAGGCGCCGAGGACGCGCAGCGCGTTCTCCTCGCCGACCTTCCACTTGGCGGACTTCACGAACTGGAACACCCCGACCGACCAGCCCTGGTTCCAGGCCCGCAGCGCCATGCCGAACGCGGCCGTGGACTTGCCCTTGCCGGGGCCGGTGTGCACGGCGGTGATCGGCAGGGTACGGCGCTGACGTGTCGTCAGGCCGTCGTCGGGAACGCTTTCGGGAACACCCTTGGGCATGTCGGCTCAGGCCGCCTTTCGCATCGCGGTGGTTGCACGGTTCTCGGAACGGTTCGCAGGCCGGTTCGCGGAGCGGTTCTCGCGGACGAGCGAGGCCACGCCCTCGGCGCGCAGTTCGTCCAGGCTGACGGCGCTGCCGCGGAGCAGCCCGGCCAGCGTACGGGCCAGGCCCAGCCGGACCGGTCCGGACTCGCAGTCCAGCACCACGCTCGCGGTGCCCTGGGCGGCGAACAGCGCGGCCGCGCGGTGCGACCGGGCGAGCGCGTCCCGCCCGCCGGTGGCCCGGCCGTCGGTCACCACGACCAGCAGCGGGCGCCGGTTCGGGTCGCGCAGCCGCTCCACCCGCAGCACCTCGTGCGCCCGCAGCAGGCCCGCGGCCAGCGGGGTCCGCCCGCCGGTGGGCAGCGACTCCAGCCGGGCCGCGCCGACCTCGACCGAGGAGGTGGGCGGCAGCGCCAGCTCGGCGCCGGCGCCCCGGAAGGTGATCATGCCGATCTTGTCGCGGCGCTGGTACGCGTCCATCAGCAGCGACAGCACCGCGCCCTTGACGGCGGTCATCCGCTGCCTGGCCGCCATCGAGCCGGAGGCGTCCACGACGAACAGCACCAGGTTGGACTCCCGCCCCTGGCGCACCTGTTCGCGGAAGTCGTCCTTGTGCAGCACCAGCGCCCGGCCGTCCCGCCCGCGCGCCACCTGGTGCGGCGCGGCGGCCTGCAGGGTGGCGGTGAGGTGCAGTCGGCTGAGCGTGCCCTGCGGCCGCCGGGCGCGGATGGTGTGCCCGCCGGAGGTCTCGGCGGGGGAGCGGCGGCCCTGGGCGCCGTGGCCGGTGCCCCGTACGGTGAACAGCCGGGTCCGGTACGGATCGCCGGCAGCGACCGGTGCCGACTCCCGGGAGGGGGAGGGGTGTTGGGCCGGTACGGGCGGCTGCGCGGGCGCCTCGGCGTCCGAAGCGTCCGACACGTCCGAAGCGTTCGAAGGGGTGTCCGCGGCAGTGCCGGAAGCGGCTGCCTCCGGGCCGCCGTCGAACGGCTCGGGCGCGCCACCGCCGTCGGGGCCGCCCCCGTCCGGTCCGTCGCCGTCGGGACCGCCGTCCGGACCCGGGCCGTCACCCGGGCCGTCACCCTCGGGCTCCGGGGCGTCCGGCTGCGCGTGCTCCTCCAGCGTCCGGTCCAACTGCTCCTCGTCCAGCCCCGGAGCGTCGAAGGGGTTGCGACGCCGCCGGTGCGGCAGGGCCAGCTGGGCGGCCTTGCGGACGTCCTCCTCCAGCACCTCGGTCCGTCCCGCCCAGGCGGCCAGTGCGACCGCCGTGCGGGCCATCACGATGTCGGCGCGCAGCCCGTCCACCTCGAACGCCGCGCAGACGGCGGTGATCTGACGCAGCGCCACATCCGTCAGCTCGACCTTGGGCAGCAACTCCCGGGCGGCGGTGATGTGTTCGGCGAGCTCCCGCTCCTCCGCCGCGAACCGCGCCGCGAAGCCGGCCGGGTCCGCGTCGTACCCGAGCCGGCGGCGGACCACCTCGGCGCGCTCGGCCGGGTCCCGGGTGGCGGCGATCTCGACGGTGAGGCCGAAGCGGTCGAGCAGCTGCGGTCGCAGCTCGCCCTCCTCCGGGTTCATGGTGCCGACCAGCAGGAAGCGCGCCGCGTGCCGCACCGACACGCCCTCGCGCTCCACGTACGAGCGGCCCATCGCGGCGGCGTCCAGCAGCAGGTCCACGACGTGGTCCTGGAGCAGGTTCACCTCGTCGATGTAGAGCACCCCACGGTGCGCCTTGGCGAGCAGTCCGGGCTCGTACGCCTTGACGCCCTCGGCGAGCGCCCGCTCCAGGTCGAGCGAGCCGACGATCCGGTCCTCGGCCACGCCGACCGGCAACTCGACCAGCTGGGAGGGGTGTCGCGAAGCGGACGGATCGGTGTGCGGCCCGTCCGGGCACTGCGGGTCCGGCGCGGCCGGGTCGCAGGCGAAGCGGCAGCCGTCCACGGTGGCGATGGAGGGCAGCAGCCCGGCCAGCGCGCGCACCATGGTCGACTTCGCGGTGCCCTTCTCGCCGCGCACGAGCACGCCGCCCACGGCCGGGGAGACCGCGTTCAGCAGCAGCCCGAGCCGAAGGTCGGCCATGCCGACGATCGCGGTGAACGGATAGCGGACGTCGGTCATGCGTCACTCCCAGGTGCTCCGGGGGCCAGGAACGGCAGCGATCCGGCCGCCGGCACCCCGCCCTCGATCAGCTTCCACAACGCGTCGGTGTCCGCGTGCTCCTCGATCAGGTCGCCCAGCCGGTCCAACCGGGCCTCGCGCGCGTCGGCGAAGCAGGTGTCCGGCGCCGGCACGAATGCGCGGCCCGCCAACTCGGCGATCTCGCGCAGGAGTTCGCGGCGGAAGCCGTCGTTCTCCAACGCGCCGTGCCAGGTGGTGCCCCAGACCGAGCCGACCCGGCAGCCGTCCAGGCTCTGCCCGGTGTCATCGGAGATGAACCCGTCCCCGCCCTCGACCGCGATCACCCCGTGGTGGATCTCGTAGCCCTCGACCCGCTGCCCGTACGCCTGGCCGACCGGCCGGGCGAGCACCTTCTCGGCGCCGAAGCGCACCCGGGTCGGCAGCAGCCCGAGTCCGTCGACGACGCCCGCCCCGGACTCCACCTCGTCGTCGATCGAGCGCGCCAGCATCTGGTACCCGCCGCAGACCCCGAGGATCGGCAGCCCGGCCGCCGCCCGCGCCTTCAGCGCCGGCTCCAGGCCGCGTTCGCGCAGCCAGGCGAGGTCCGCCACGGTGGCCCGGGTACCGGGCAGCACGACCAGGTCGGCGTCGGCCAGCTCCTCGGGCCGGGTCGCCCAGCGGACCAGCACGCCCGGCTCCTGCGCCAGCGCGTCCACATCGGTGAAGTTGGACAGCCGGGGGAAGCGCACCACGGCCACCCGCAGCACGTCCGCCCCGAGCGGTCCGCGGCCGTCCACCCGGTCCACCACCGTCGACAGGTCGAGCGAGTCCTCGGCGTCCAGCCACAGCCCCGGCAGCATCGGCAGCGTGCCCAGCACCGGACGGCCGGTCAGCCCGTGCAGCATCTCCAGCCCGGGCGCCAGCAGCCGCGCGTCGCCGCGGAACTTGTTGACGAACCAGCCGGCCACGTGCCGCTGGTCCTCGGCCGACAGCAGCGCCAGCGTCCCGTACATCGCCGCGAACACCCCGCCGCGGTCGATGTCGCCGACCACCACGACGGGCAGCCCGGCCGCGGTGGCCAGGCCCATGTTGGCGATGTCGCGGTCGCGCAGGTTGATCTCGGCGGGCGAGCCGGCGCCCTCGCAGACGACCACGTCGAAGCGGCGGCGCAGGTCCGCCAGGCACTCCAGGGCACGTTCCAGCAGGACGGGCTTGCGCTCGCGGTAGTCCAGTGCGCCGACCTCGGCCACCGGCTTGCCGAGCAGTACCACCTGGCTGCGGCCGTCCGCGCCGGGCTTGAGCAGCACCGGGTTCATCGCCGCCTCCGGCTCCACCCGGGCGGCCTGCGCCTGCATCGCCTGGGCGCGGCCGATCTCGGCGCCGTCGGTGGTGACGAAGGAGTTCAGCGACATGTTCTGCGCCTTGAACGGCGCGACGTGCACGCCCTGGCGGGCCAGCCAGCGGCAGATCCCGGCCGTCACCACGCTCTTGCCCGCGTCCGAGGTCGTCCCGGCGACCAGCAGCGCGTTCCTCATCCGCCCACCTCGCTCCGCTCGGCAGGCACTTCGCACAATCCGCACCTGTCGATGGTTCGCTCGCTACGCTCGCTCACGCCCTACCCCTTCGCATAAGAAGCCGCAGCAGGACGTGGCCCGCGACCGTCGTACCCAGCGCCAGCGCGCCCACCCGCCGGGACAGCGTGCAGGCCCGCTCGATGTCGTCCACCGTCACCGGCCGCAACTCCTCGCCCAGCACCGGCCGGTGCTCCACCCGCTCGCGTGGCTCCGCACTCGCCTCCGGGCGCTCCTGACCCGGAGCCGACGTTCCTCGCTCCGACGCTCCCTCCTGCGTCGGTCGCCTGTCGCTCGTCGCTTTCGGCTCCGGCGCGCCCTTCGGCTCGTGCGGGTACCGGAGCGTCCCGCCCAGGCGTACGCCCACCGCGCCGGCGAAGGCCGACTCGGCCTGGCCCGCGTTCGGGCTCGGGTGCGCGGAGCCGTCCCGGCGCCAGACCCGCCAGGCGGTACGGGGTTCGGGCGCGGCGGCCACCGTCAGCAGCGCGGTCAGCCGGGCGCCGGGCCAGCCGGCGACGTCGTCCAGCCGGGCCGAGGCCCAGCCGAAGCGGGCGTAGCGGGGCGAACGGTGGCCCACCATGGCGTCCAGGGTGTTCACCGCGCGGAAGACCAGCAGCCCCGGCGTGCCCGCCAGAGCGCCCCAGGCCAGCGCGTTCACCACGGCGTCGGCGGTGTTCTCGGCCACCGACTCGACCACCGCGCGGGCGATCTGCTGCCCGTCCAGCGCGCTCGGGTCCCGCCCGCACAGGTGCGGCAGCCGCTCCCGGGCGGCCGTCAGATCGCCTGCGGCGAGCGAGCGGCCGATGGTGCGCGCCTCCCGGGTCAGCGAGGTGCCGCCGAGCACCGTCCAGGTCGCCGCCGCGGCCAGTGCCGCCCGGCCCAGCGGACGGCGGCCCACCGTACGGTCCAGGGCCAGCGCGCCGGCCGCGACCGCGCCCACGCACAGCGCCGTGTACGCAGTCCCGGCCGCGCGGTCGTCGCGCCACAGGCGGCGCTCCAGGCGGGTCGCGGCGGTGCCGAAGAGGGCGACCGGGTGGCCGCGGCGGGGGTCGGCGAAGCGGGCGTCGGCGGCGTAGCCCGCCACGGCGCCCAGCGCGAAGGCGGCGGCGCGGGTCAGCGGGCGCACGGCGGCGGGCAGCTCGGAGCCGGACGGGGCGGGGCAGCCTGCATCGCGTGCGTGTCCTCACTCAGGGTCCGCGCCCTGGATCGACGTACCGGGGGCGAGAGTCTCCTGGCTTCCGGGTCGGACGCACCCCCGGAGCCTTCCAGCAGCCTGCCAGCAATGACTGACGGCCCGCCGTGGCACCTTCCGAGCGTGCTCCCCGGTGACAGTGGCGGGACCGCGCCGGACTCGCACCGGCTTCCTCTCCATGCCTCCGTTTGGCCCAAGGATCCCATCACGCGGCCGATCCGCGCGTCAACCGAGGTCACGGAGGGGTTGGTCACACGGTGTACCGGGTGTCGTGCTGTGCGATCGCCCAGCGCGGTGGAGGCCTCGTCAGCTGCGCTTCGCGTGTTCGGCGGCTGGGGCGCGCCGAGGGCCGCACCTACCGTTCGGTGTCGTGCGCCGCAGAAAGGCCCCCGTCGCCGCCCCGCCCCCGGTGCCGTTCTCACCCGAGGCCGCCCGCGCCCACCGGGTCGGTCTCGACCTGACCCCGGAACAGGTCGCCGAGGGCGTGCGTCTGGTCCGGGTCCCCGTCCCCGAACCCGACCTGGCCGCCGTCCTCCCCGTCCTCCAGCAGGAACACCACGTCCCCCACCCACTGGGGCACCCCCAGCGGCCCCCGCACCCCTGCCGCGCCCCTCACCCCCCGGTTCTGGCACCTCCTCGCCGCCCGGCAGACGGCCATCCCGGTGTGACGATCCCCTTTCCACTTCTGCTCCCGCATGCCCCGGACGGCCCAGCCCGGTGGCCGGGGGCGCGGGGCCCCGGTGAACTGGTGTACGAACACCGTCCGGTCCGTGGAACAGAGCGGGGAACGATATGCGCTGGGGAACCGCAGCCGTTGTGGTGGCCGTCGCCGTCGGGGCCGGGGTCGTCGTGGCGATCGGCCGCCGGGCCTCCGAGCGGATGGTCCGTCCGGGGGCGGGGACGGGGACGCCCGTGGAGGAGGAGTCCCGGCCCGTCCTGGTGCTGACCCTCGCCGCCGGCCGGGTCACCTTCACCCGCCGCCCGGAGAGCCTGCGGCGGGGCCGCTGGGCCGTGGAGTGGGAGGACAACGGGCACGCGGTGGTCGAGGAGATCCTGCACAGTGACGAGCAGGGCGTCACCCGGCGGCTGGTCCGCGCAGACCGGGGCGTCCTCACGCCCGGCACCGAGGTCCGCTTCACCCCCCGCGTCCTGCTCGGCGACCCCACCGAGGCGCTCGGCCTCTCCTTCGCCGACACCAGCGCCGACGGTGAGCTGGGCCCCCTCCCAGCCTGGCACCTCGGCGGCAAGCGCGGCACCTGGGTGATCCTGGTCCACGGCACCGAGGCCGACCGCCAGCAGACCCTGCCGGTCCTGCCGGTGCTCGACCGCCTCGGCCTGCCCGTCCTGGCCGTCACCTACCGGGGCGACGAGGGCGCCCCCGCCTCCCCGGACGGGTTCAGCCACTTCGGCGCGACCGAGTGGCGCGACATCGAGTCGGCGATACGGCTGGCGCTCGACCACGGCGCGGTCCGGGTGATCCTCTACGGCTGGTCGCTGGGCGCCACCACGGTCCTGCACACGGCGGCCCGCTCGGCCTGGGCCCACGCCATCAGCGGGCTGATCCTCGACTCGCCCGTTCTCGACCTCCCCGCCTCCGCCCGCCGCGGCGCCGTCCGGGCCGGCTTCACCGGTGTCGCCGCCGAACTGGGCGCCCTCGCCGCCGAGGGCCGCACCGGGGTCGACCTGGCCGACTTCTCCCGCCTCGCCGAGGGCGCGGACCTGCACGCCCCCACCCTGGTGCTGCACAGCCCCAGCGACCGGATCGCGCCCTTCAGCACCGTCCAGCGCCTCGCCGCCGCCCGCCCCGACGTGGTCAACCTCCAGACCTTCCCGGGAGCCGACCACGCCGCTCTGTGGAACTCCGACCCCGACCACTACACCGAACTCCTCCGCCGCTGGCTCACCCCCCTCCTCTGACCCGGTCGGGGCTCACCTCAGGGCCAACATCGGCCCTGAACGCGAGAAGTCGACCCACCCGACTACTCGCGCGGCAGCCCCGCCCCCGTCACCGTCGCCCCGGGGCGGTTGCGGGTTCTCCCCGCGGCCCGCGGGCGCCCGCGCGGACCCTGTTCGATTCGCTGTCCGGTTCACGCCCGCCCGCCGTTCCCGCCCGCGCACCAGAAGTCGGCCCCGCCGAGTTCTGGTGCCGAACCCCCACCCGCTGGCACATGCCGCCTGGCCGGATTCCCACCAGCCGCGACCCCGCGCACCCCCGGCCCGACACGCGGCGTGACTGCGCGAGCGAGCACCGCGACGGTCCGGCGCAGCCCTGGCATGACCCCGCCACACGTTTCCGGCCAGGCGGTTTGCCTCTGTTGCCCGATCTTGCGGAGGTGCCGTCCCCGGTCGCCCGGACGCACGGACAACCGGATGTGACAGAAGGCCGGTGCAAGGGGAAGACTGCTCAACGTGACGTCTCGGAACCCGCGCGACCGTGATGCCCCGCTCCCGCCGACGATCGGTACCGGTGCGACGGTGACCCGTCTCCCCGGTACGGCCCACCGACCCTCCGGCGGCAGGCCGGGCGGGGCCGGTGTACCCCGGCGGCGGGGGCCCGCGCCGGCGCCCGGGCGGGGCCGGGTTCCCATGCCGGAGGGCTTCCCCGCGCCGGCCGAGCTCGCGCCGCTGGCCCGCCGGATGCTGGTGGACGCCGTCCGGATCGCCCGCTGGGCCGGTGAACTGGACGAGGTCGACAAGCGTGGCGAGCTGCTCCCGGAGGACGCCCGTGCGGCGGGCCGGGCGCTGGCCATGACGGTCGGCGCCGCCGCCAAGGCCTGGGGGCAGGCGCTGCTGGTCGGACTGGTGGAGGCCAGGGACGGCGGGGCCGGCCCCGGCTGGCGCCTGCACGCCTGGGAGCACGACGACGAGGCCGTGGTGCGCGGCTGGTCCGGGCTCTTCGACGCCTGGACGCTGCTCGCCCCGGTGCCGCCCGCCGCGCTGCGCGGCGTGTTCGCCGTGCTGGCCGGGCAGGCCGTGGACCAGGCCCCCCAGCTGCTGTCCTTCCTGCACCTGGTGGACGGCCCGGTGGCCGAGAGCGAGCTGCTGGAGCTGCTGCGCCGCGGCCTGGACGAGCGCCGGGTCGGCGCGGCCCTCGGCGGCCCGGGCATGTCGCCGGTGCCGCACGCCGCCTCGGCCGTCTCCGCCGTCCGCGGCACCTGCCGCGAGCCGCAGATCGACACTCCGGCCGCGCCCTCCGACGTGGCCGCCGTCCTGGACTGGATGCTGGACGGCCTGACGGCGGTCGGCGCCGTGGTGCGCCGGAACGATGCCGCCGAGCTGTCCCCGCTGGGCCACTGGGCGGTGCGGGCGAAGCTGGAGGAGATCTGCACGGTCGCCCAGACCGCGGCCGGGCACATCGAGCAGAGCGCCTTCGAGCTGCTGAACGCCTGCGCGGACTACTCGCCGGGCCCGGCCCGGGCCGAGTTCCGCGCCTGGGTGGCGGCCCGTCCGGCGGACCGAGCGGTGGCCGAGCTGCTGGAGGCCGCCCAGGGCGACGACGCGTTGGTGCGCGGGCTCGCCTTCGAGGCGCTGCGGGTGGCCGGCGGACCGGCCGAGCAGGCGGTTCGTGCCTCGGTGGACGAGCCGGTGCTGCGCCCGTACGCGCTGCTGTGGCTGGCGGAGCGCTCGGACGAGGGCGTCTCCCCGGCGGACGTGCTGGGCGCGGAGGACGCGGCCTGGCTGTGGGTGGACACCGCGGCCGCAGTGCTGGACCACGGCGAGACGGAGCTGCTGGTGGGCCACGTCGAGGGCGCCTCGGCGGGCGACCCGGTGCGGCTGTTCGCCCGGGCCCGGCAGTCGGGGCACCCGCGGGCGGCCTCGGTGCTGACGGCGGTCTCGGGCGTGCACCCGGACCCGGGCGTGGCCCGGGCGGCCCGCCGCTCCGCCTTCAGCGTCCACACCGGCGGCGCGTAACGGACACGGAAACGAGGAAGGGCCCGGAACCACCAGGTTCCGGGCCCTTCACGCATCACGGGAGACTCAGCCGAGCCGCGACTCCGCCCGCCGGGCGCGGACGTCGCCGACCTTCTGGCCGACCTTCCGCCGGATGACCAGCAACGGCGCCATCGCCGCGAGCGTGATCTGGGCGAAGGCACCCACGTGCATCAGGGTGTCACCGCCGGGCAGACCGGTGGCCCAGGCCGCCAGGCAGCCGATGGAGACGACGATCCAGCAGAGCGTGGCGGTGGCCAGCAGCCCCTGGGGCTTCGGGTACTCGATCCGGCTGACCATGAGGTACGCGGCGCCGAAGATGGCGAGCAGACCGGGCAGGAACGGCGGGTCGAGCAGCACGATGGCGATGACCGTCATCGCGCCCATCGGGCAGGGCATGCCCTGGAACACGCCCGGCCGCATCTTGACGGCCGAGAAGCGGGCCAGCCGCAGGACCACCGCCAGCAGCACGGTCAGCGCGATCAGCGCTGAGAGCTTGGTGTTGGAGCCCTGGGAGACCATGCCCCAGACCGCGACGAAGTAGGCCGGCGCGATGCCGAAGCTGATCAGGTCGGCCAGGTTGTCGAGTTCCGCTCCGAGGGCGGAGGAGCGGAGCTTCCGCGCCACCAGGCCGTCGAAGAGGTCGCACATCGAGCCGATCAGCAGCAGCGTCACCGCGGTGGCGGCGCTGTGCCGGTCCGGAGCGGCGTCCGGGTTGGTGATGTGCGGGACCAGGACCCCGGTGGTGATCGAGTAGATCGCCAGGAAGCCGCAGACGGCGTTCCCCAGGGTCAGGAAGTCGGCGGTGGACAGGTGCTGCGGAGAGCGCGGGGCACGCATCTCGCGGTCGCGCGCCCAGCGGCGACGGCGCAGGGCCGTCTCCTCGTCGTCCAGGCCGACGATTGTCTCAGGATCAGTCACGGTCAAGGCGCGTCACCCCGGCTGTGGTCTTCTGGCCGACCTCGACGCCGACCTCGACGCCGGCCGGCAGGTAGGTGTCGACCCGGGACCCGAACCGGATCAGGCCGATCCGGTCGCCCTGCTCGACCTTGGTTCCGGCGGCCACGTACGGCACGATGCGACGGGCCACGGCCCCCGCGATCTGCACCATCTCGATGTCGCCGAGCTCGGTGTCGAAGTGCCAGACGACCCGCTCGTTCTGGTCGCTGTCCTTGTTGAACGCCGGCACGAAGCCGCCCGCCACGTGCTCCACCGACGTCACCGTGCCCGGCAGGGGAGCGCGGTTGACGTGGACGTTGAGCGGGCTCATGAAGATCGCGACCCGGGTGCGGCCGTCCGGCCAGGCGTCGATGCTCTGCACCACGCCGTCGGCGGGGGAGATCACTCTGCCTGTGCCGATCTCACGCTCGGGGTCGCGGAAGAACCACAGCATGCCCGCGCTGAGCGCGCAGGCCGGAACCGCCGCCAGGGCCCACTTGCCGCTACGCCGGGTGAGGGCGGTGGTCACGGCTGCCGTGGCGAGGGTGGGGACGAACCAGGGGGTGGCTCCGCGCGCGATGGTCACGCGGGGTCGCCGACCGGCCGTCGGGGCTGCGAGGGCATCGCGGTCCGTGACGGAGGTGTGAGGGGACGGGCTGATGGGCATCGAAGACCTTTGTCGCGGGGGATCATGGCCGCTGGACGGGGGCCACCGCGGGATCGGTAATAGAGGGACGGCTTGCTGTCCCGGTGGATGCTATCGGGAGCACACGGTGGGTGGGCAACCCGCCTGCTCGTTCATGTGTCCGGTGGGAGCGCGTATGCGCATCCCACCTGTACGACCGTAGCTCGCCCCGGTCCGGTTCCCAAGGGACCGGACGCGGCTGGTGACTCTTGTCTCAGCAGGGGTGTGGGCGGAACCCGATGGGGGACAAGGGCCGTAGCGGTCGGAAGAGGGTGTACGGAAGCGGCCGCAGGGCGTGTTGCTGCAGCTGTACGCCCTGCGGCCGCTTTCCGGAGGGCCGTGCCGGACCCAGGCGGACCAGGCCGGGCCCGTGACGGGGCACGGCGCTCAGCCGGGACGGGCCCGCACGCCCGTCGACCGGCGGTTCGAGTGGGGCCGTCCGTCCGTCGCCGTCCGTCCAGGACGTCCGGCAACGAGGACGGCCCCGTGATCACTCGGCGATCCGGTACTCCTCCAGGAGCCGGCGTCCGACGATCATCTTCTGGATCTCCGCAGTTCCTTCACCGATGAGCAGCATCGGGGCCTCGCGGTAGAGGCGCTCGATCTCGTACTCCTTGGAGAAGCCGTAGCCGCCGTGGATGCGGAAGGCGTCCTCGACGACCTCCTTGCAGTACTCGGAGGCCAGGTACTTGGCCATGCCGGCCTCGAGGTCGTTGCGCTCGCCGCTGTCCTTCTTGCGGGCGGCCATCACCATCATCTGGTGGGCGGCCTCGACCTTGGTGGCCATCTCGGCGAGCTTGAACTGGATCGCCTGGTGCTCGGCGATCTTCTTGCCGAAGGTGGAGCGCTGCTGGGCGTAGGAGATGCCGAGCTCGAAGGCGCGGCGGGCGACGCCGCAGCCGCGGGCGGCGACGTTGACGCGGCCGACCTCGACGCCGTCCATCATCTGGTAGAAGCCGCGGCCCGGGACGCCGCCGAGGACACGGTCGGCCGGAATCCGCACGTCCTGCAGCACCAGCTCGGTGGTGTCGACGCCCTTGTAGCCCATCTTCTCGATCTTCCCGGGCACGGTGAGGCCGGGGACGGTCGGGTTCGGGCCGAAGCCGGCCGTCTTCTCGATCAGGAAGGTGGTCATGTTCTTGTACGGGGAGTTGCCGCCCTCGTCGGTCTTGCACAGGACCGCGACCAGGGTGGAGGTGCCGCCGTTGGTGAGCCACATCTTCTGGCCGTTCAGGACGTAGAACTCGCCGTCCTTGACGCCCTTGGTGGAGATGGCCGAAACGTCGGAGCCGAGGCCCGGCTCGGACATCGAGAAGGCGCCGCGGATTTCGCCGGCGGCCATCTTCGGCAGGAAGTAGTCCTTCTGCTCCTGGGTGCCGTGGGCGTTGATCATGTGCGCCACGATGAAGTGGGTGTTGACGATGCCGGAGACCGACATCCAACCGCGGGCGATCTCCTCGACCACCAGGGCGTAGGTGAGCAGGGACTCGCCGAGGCCGCCGTACTCCTCGGGGATGGTGAGGCCGAAGAGCCCGAGCTGCTTCATGCCCTCGACGATGGCGGTCGGGTACTCGTCCTTGTGCTCCAGCTCGGTCGCGACCGGAATGATCTCCTTGTCGACGAAATCCCGCACGGTGGCGAGGATGTCCCGCTGGATCTCGGTGAGGCCGTCGGTCTGTGCGAGGCGTCCCATCGTGCGGCTCCGGAAAGGTCTGAGGGGCTGGGGGAAGGTCTGCGGTCCCCGGAAAGGCCGGGGGGGGGGGATTGCCGGGGGCCCTGCAGGCGTGGCTGCGACAGCAGGGCCCCCGTCCGGGTGGGGGTCGGCCGATGACGGCGGCCTCCCCGTCCGGGGCCTATCTACAAGGAGGGGCTGGCTAGTGAGGAGGGGCTAGGCGAGGGGCTCGGGACGGCCGGGCTGCTCGCCGCCGCGCTCCTTGATGTACGTCGCGGTCGGCACCATCACCTTGCGGCGGAAGATGCAGACGACCGTGCCGTCCTGCTTGTACCCCTTGGTCTCGACGTAGACGATGCCCCGGTCGTCCTTGGACTTGGACGGCCACTTGTCGAGGACGGTGGTCTCGCCGTAGATGGTGTCGCCGTGGAAGGTCGGCGCGATGTGGCGCAGCGACTCGATCTCCAGGTTGGCGATCGCCTTGCCGGAGACGTCCGGGACGGACATGCCGAGCAGCAGCGAGTAGATGTAGTTGCCCACCACGACGTTCTTGCCGAAGTCCGTCGTCTTCTCCGCATAGTTGGTGTCCATGTGGAGCGGGTGGTGGTTCATGGTGAGCAGGCAGAAGAGGTGGTCGTCGTACTCGGTGACCGTCTTGCCGGGCCAGTGCTTATAGACCGCGCCGACCTCGAACTCCTCGTAGGTGCGTCCGAACTGCATGGCTCAGGCCCTCAGCTTTCCGGGATCTCGAACTTGGTGGTGCGCTGCATGCCCGCAGCCCGGCCCTTGCCCGCGATGACCAGGGCCATCTTGCGGCTGGCCTCGTCGATCATCTCGTCGCCGAGCATCGCGGAGCCCTTGGCGCCGCCCGCCTCGGAGGTGCAGTAGTCGTACGCGTCGAGGATCAGCTCGGCGTGGTCGTAGTCCTCCTGCGAGGGCGAGTAGATCTCGTTCGCGGCGGCGACCTGGTCCGGGTGCAGCACCCACTTGCCGTCGAAGCCGAGGGCGGCGGAGCGGCCGGCGACCTCGCGGTAGCCCGCCTGGTTGCGGATCTGCAGGTACGGGCCGTCGATCGCCTGCAGGTCGTTGGCGCGGGCGGCCATCAGGATGCGCATCAGGATGTAGTGGTAGGCGTCGGCCGGGTAGCCGGGCGGCTGCTCGCCGACCACCAGGGACTTCATGTTGATCGAGGCCATGAAGTCGGCGGGGCCGAAGATGATGGTCTCCAGCCGGGGCGAGGCCTCGGCGATGGCGTCGACGTTGATCAGGCCCTTGGCGTTCTCGATCTGCGCCTCGATGCCGATCTTGCCGACCTCGAAGCCCATGGTCTTCTCGATCTGAGTGAGCAGCAGGTCGAGCGCCTTGACCTGCTCGGCGTCCTGGACCTTGGGGAGCATGATGCAGTCCAGGTTGGGGCCGGCGCCCTCGACCACGGTGATCACGTCGCGGTAGGTCCAGTGGGTGGTCCAGTCGTTGACCCGGACGACCTTGGTCTTGTTGCCCCAGTCGCCGTTGTTGAGCGCGTCGACGATGTTGTGGCGGGCGCTCTCCTTGACCAGGGGGGCGCAGGCGTCCTCCAGGTCGAGGAAGACCTGGTCGGCCGGCAGGCCCTGGGCCTTCTCCAGGAAGCGCGGGTTGCTGCCCGGTACGGCGAGGCAGGAGCGGCGCGGGCGCAGGCGGTTGTTTGAGATGTCGCTGGCGTTGCTCATGAGGGTGGTTCAGTTCCTTCCCAGTGGTCAGCTGGTCAGCTGGTCAGTTCGTGGCCGCGGTCGGTGCGGACGGCCACGGCTGGAGCTTGTTGGCCAGCCGGATCTCGTCCACGATCCGGCCGATGATGGTCGTGATGCCGAAGTCCTTCGGGGTGAAGACGGCGGCGACGCCGGCGGCCTTGAGGGCCTCGCCGTCCGCTGCCGGGATGATGCCACCCACGATCACCGGGACATCCTCCACCCCGGCGCGGCGCAGCCGCTTCAGGACGTCGGGTACCAGCTCGGCGTGCGCGCCCGAGAGGATGGACAGGCCCACGCAGTGCACGTCCTCCGCGACGGCGGCGGAGACGATCTGCTCCGGGGTGAGGCGGATGCCCTGGTAGACCACCTCGAACCCGGCGTCGCGGGCCCGGACGGCGATCTGCTCGGCGCCGTTGGAGTGTCCGTCCAGGCCGGGCTTGCCGACCAGCAGGCGCAGCTTGCCGGCGCCCAGCTCCTCGGCGGTGGCGGCGACCGCGGCGCGGACCTGCTCCAGCTCCCCGCCGGGCTCGGCGGCCACGGCGACGGGCGCGCCGCCCACGCCGGTGGGGGCGCGGTACTCGCCGAAGACCCCGCGCAGGGCGAAGGACCACTCTCCGGTGGTGACGCCGGCGCGGGCGCAGGCGAGCGTGGCCGGCATCAGGTTGGCCTCGGTGGCGGCGACGGCCTTGAGCTCGGCCAGCGCCTCCTGGGCGGCGGCCTCGTCGCGCTGTCCGCGCCAGGCCTCCAGGGCGGCGAGCACGGAGCGCTCGGAGGCCGGGTCGACCACCATGATCGCGGTGTCCAGGTCGGCGGTGAGCGGGCTGGGCTCGGTGGTGTCGAAGCAGTTGACGCCGACGATCTTGTCCTCGCCGGACTCGATCCGGGCCCGGCGGGCGGCGTGCGAGGCGACCAGGTTGGACTTGAGGTAGCCGGACTCGACGGCCGGAATCACCCCACCCATCTCCAGCACCTTGGCGATCTCAGCCTCGGCACCGGCCAGCAGCTCGGCGGTCTTGGCCTCGATCACCTCGGAGCCGTTGAAGATGTCGCCGTACTCCAGCAGGTCCGACTCGTACGCCAGCACCTGCTGGATCCGCAGCGACCACTGCTGGTCCCACGGCCGGGGCAGGCCGAGCGCCTCGTTCCAGGCGGGCAGCTGGACGGCCCGGGCGCGGGCGTCCTTGGAGAGGGTGACGGCCAGCATCTCCAGGACGATCCGCTGGACGTTGTTCTCCGGCTGCGCCTCGGTCAGGCCGAGCGAGTTGACCTGGACGCCGTAGCGGAAGCGGCGCTGCCTGGGATCGGTGACGCCGTAGCGCTCCAGCGTGACCTTCTCCCAGAGCTGGGCGAAGGCGCGCATCTTGCACATCTCCTCGACGAAGCGCACGCCGGCGTTCACGAAGAAGGAGATCCGGGCGACCACGTCGCCCATCCGCTCGGCCGGCACCTGCCCGGAGTCGCGGACCGCGTCGAGCACCGAGATGGCGGTGCACATCGCGTAGGCGATCTCCTGGACGGGCGTGGCCCCGGCCTCCTGCAGGTGGTAGCTGCAGATGTTGATCGGGTTCCACTTGGGGATGTTGCCGACCGTGTAGGCGATCATGTCGGTGATCAGGCGCACCGACGGGCCGGGCGGGAAGACGTGCGTCCCGCGCGACAGGTACTCCTTGACGATGTCGTTCTGGGTGGTGCCGGTGAGCTTGGCGATGTCGGCGCCCTGCTCCTCGGCGACCACCTGGTAGAGCGCCAGCAGCCACATCGCGGTGGCGTTGATCGTCATGGAGGTGTTGGTCTGTTCGAGCGGGATGCCGTCGAACAGGGTGCGCATGTCGCCGACGTGACCGACCGGGACGCCGACCCGGCCCACCTCGCCGCGGGCGAGGATGTGGTCGGAGTCGTAGCCGGTCTGGGTCGGCAGGTCGAAGGCGACGGACAGGCCGGTCTGGCCCTTCGCCAGGTTCCGCCGGTAGAGCGCGTTGGAGTCGCTCGCGGTGGAGTGGCCGGCGTAGGTGCGCATCAGCCAGGGGCGGTCGCGCTTCTGAGGCTCGGTCATCGGAGGTGCCTCACACGTTCCGGCTGTGCTTGACGTTCCGCTCGTCAAGCTCGCGGAAGAGGTTGATGGCGTCGATGTGCTGGGCGCGGAACTCCTCGTCGCGCACGCCCAGGCCCTCCTCCGGGGCCAGGCAGAGCACGCCGACCTTGCCCTGGTGCTTGTTGTGGTGCACGTCGAGGGCGGCCTGGCCGGTCTCCTCCAGGGAGTAGACCTTCGACAGGGTCGGGTGGATCTTGCCCTTGGCGATCAGGCGGTTGGCCTCGAAGGCCTCGCGGTAGTTGGCGAAGTGCGAGCCGACGATCCGCTTGAGCGACATCCACAGGTAGCGGTTGTCGTACTGGTGCATGTAGCCGGAGGTGGAGGCGCAGGTGACGATGGTGCCGCCCTTGCGGGTGACGTACACCGAGGCGCCGAAGGTCTCGCGGCCCGGGTGCTCGAAGACGATGTCCACGTCCTCGCCGCCGGTGAACTCGCGGATCCTGGAGCCCAGGCGCTTCCACTCGCGCGGGTCCTGGTTGTTCTCGTCCTTCCAGAACCTGTAGCCCTCCGCCGAGCGGTCGATGATCGCCTCGGCGCCCATGGCGCGGCAGATCTCGGCCTTCTGGTCGTTGGAGACCACGCAGATCGGGGTGGCGCCGCCGGCCAGCGCGTACTGGGTGGCGTACGAGCCGAGGCCGCCGCTGGCGCCCCAGATCAGCACGTTGTCGCCCTGCTTCATGCCGGCGCCGTTGCGCGAGACCAGCTGGCGGTAGGCGGTGGAGTTGACCAGGCCCGGGGAGGCGGCCTCCTCCCAGGTGAGGTGCTTCGGCTTGGGCAGCAGCTGGTTGGTCTTCACCAGGGCGAGCTGGGCCAGGCCGCCGAAGTTGGTCTCGAAGCCCCAGATGCGCTGCTCCGGGTCCATCATGGTGTCGTTGTGGCCGTCCGGGGACTCCAGCTCGACCGAGAGGCAGTGCGCGACGACCTCGTCGCCGGGCTGCCAGGCGTTGACCCCGGCGCCGGTGCGCAGCACCACGCCCGCGAGGTCGGAGCCGACGACGTGGTACGGCAGGTCGTGGCGCTTGGTGAGCGGCGAGAGGCGGCCGTAGCGCTCCAGGAAGCCGAAGGTGGAGACCGGCTCGAAGATCGAGCTCCAGACGGTGTTGTAGTTCACCGCGCTGGCCATGACGGCGACCAGGGCCTCGCCGGGGCCCAGCTCGGGCAGGGCGACCTCGTCGAGGTGAAGGGACTTGCGGGGGTCCTTGTCGCGGCTGTCGAGGCCCGCGAACATCTGCTCCTCGTCCTTGTGGAGCGTGACTGCCCGGTAGGACTCGGGGAGCTTGATCGCCGCGAAGTCAGCCGACGTGGTGTCGGGGTTGAGGATCGCGTCGAGGATTTCCTGCATGGCTGCCTCCGAAGGCGTACCTGTGCGAGGGTCACAGGGCGTCTGGGGGAGCCGGGAGCGGACACCGGCTTCGCTGAGGTGGGTGGTTGGCGGTCAGGCTGTCGCCCGGTGGTGGTCCGGGCGGGGCTGGCACTGCTCCCGGGGTGTGGGAACGCCGGACGACGGCGCGCCGAGGTGGGGAGCCGCGGCGCCGCGACTGGTGGGTAACAAGGTAGTGGCACCCTGTGCCACTCGTAAAGACACCGGGTGTCAGGAATTCCGATGCTCTGGAAAGGTGCGAAACGCGCGTAGTGCGGGTACGCGAAGGGCCCGCGCCGACTGTTCGGCGCGGGCCCTCGACATGCCTTTGACCTGCGTGAATATCCGCCTTAGGCGTCCCGGGCGCCACTCAGTGCAGCCCGGATGCTGTCCACCACGACATCCAGTGGAGCGTCCGTCCGGGCGACTGTGATGAGCACCTCACCTCTGGGGCTGGCACTCAGTGCGCTCTCCGCCACCATGCCCCCTGGGGTCTCACTGGCACCCGGTGCCACTACCGAGCCCCGGCGTCTGGCACCCGGCGCGCTGGCGGCCCAGAAGGTTCGCCGGATCACCTCGAAGGAGTGGTCCAGCTGCGCCTCCACGTCGCCCCGGCCGCCGGCCCGCAGCCAGCGCCGCAGCACGTGGTTGTGCGCCGCGACGACCGCCGCCGCCGACACCTCGGCCAGCATCGAGTCGTCCTCGCCGCCGCGCTGCCAGCCGGACGGGATGGACTCGCCGGTGTCGAAGCGGCCCAGCAGGTAGCGGGTGAACAGCCGCTCGTACCGGGCCACCACGGCGATCTCGCGCTCGCGTAGCGCCGGGACCTGACGGATCAGCTGGTACCGCGCGACGGACACCCCCGGGGTGGAGGCGTACATCCGCAGCACCTCCTTGATGCCCCGGCACACCACGTCCAGCGGGTGCTCCTCCGGCTCGGCGCTGGCCAGCAGGTCGGCCACCCGGACGAGCGTGTCGTCGTGGTCCGGGAAGATCGCCTCCTCCTTGGACCGGAAGTACCGGAAGAAGGTGCGCCGGGCCACCCCGGCGGCCGCCGCGATCTGGTCGACCGTGGTCTCCTCGTAGCCCTGCGAGGCGAACAGCTCCATCGCGGCCGCGGCCAGGTCCTGGCGCATCTGCTGGCGCTGCGCAGCCGCCCGGCGGCTGCCCGGCCCGCTGTCCGGCCCGGTGCCCCCGGCCGAGGGGGCCGTCCGGTCGGTGCCGCGCGGTGCGGCGGATTGCTGCGGGGAGGCTGACTGAACCCGATCCATGTCCGGAACGCTACACGCCCCCGGCGGCGGGGCGGCGGCCCTTCCCCGGCGCACCGGCGGGACCGGGCCGGTCACGGCCGGTCCCGGCCAGCGCGCGGACACCGCCCCCGAGGTCCAGCCGGGGCGGGCGGCGGGCGACGGCGTGGTCACCGGCGGGCGTGGTCGCGGAAGCCGCGGCCGGTCTTGCGACCCAGGCAGCCGGCCGCGACCAGGTGCTCCAGCAGCGGCGCCGCGGCCAGGCCCGGCTCGCGGAACTCCTGGTGCAGCACCTGCTCGATGGCCAGCGACACGTCCAGGCCGACCACGTCCAGCAGCTCGAACGGGCCCATCGGGTAGCCGCAGCCCAGCTTCATCGCGGTGTCGATGTCGTCCACCGTCGCGTAGTGCTCCTGGAGCATCCGCACCGCGTCGTTCAGGTACGGGAACAGCAGCGCGTTCACGATGAAGCCGGCCCGGTCGCCGCACTCCACCGGGTGCTTGCGGACCTTGGCGGTCAGCTCCAGCACCGTCGCGGTGACGTCCGGGGCGGTCAGCACGGTGGAGACCACCTCGACCAGCTTCATGGCCGGGGCCGGGTTGAAGAAGTGCATGCCGATCACGTCCTGCGGCCGCGAGGTGGCGGTCGCGCAGCTGATCACCGGAAGCGAGGAGGTGGTGGTGGCGAGCACCGCGCCCGGGCGGACGATCTTGTCCAGGGTGGCGAACAGCTCCCGCTTGACCGCCAGGTCCTCGGCGACCGCCTCGATCACCAGGTCCACGTCCGCCAGCTCGGTGTACTGGCCGACCGGGGTGACCAGCTCCAGCGCGGCGTCCCGCTGCTCGGCGGACAGCCGGCCCTTGGCGACCGAGCGCTCCAGCGACCTGGCCAACTGCGCCTTGGCCCTGTCGGCCTTCTCCTGGCTGCGGGCGGCCAGCAGCACCGGGTGCCCGGCCTTGGCGAAGACCTCGGCGATGCCGGCGGCCATCGTCCCCGACCCGCAGACGCCGACGGTGTTGACGGTTCGGCCGGGCACCTTCGGCTCGGCCGGACCGGTCGCGGCGTCCACCGGCTTGGACGAGCCCGGCGCCTCGTAGGTGTAGAAGCCGCGCCCGGACTTGCGGCCCAGCAGCCCGGCCGCGACCAGCTGGCCGAGGATCGGCGCGGGCGCGTGCAGCCGGTCGCGGGACTGCTCGTACATCGCCTCCAGCACGGTGCGCGCGGTGTCGATGCCGATCAGGTCGAGCAGCGCCAGCGGGCCCATCGGCAGACCGCAGCCGAGCCGCATCGCGGCGTCGATGTCCTCGCGCGAGGCGTACTTGGACTCGTACATCGCCGCGGCCTGGTTCAGGTACGCGAACAGCAGGCCGTTCACCACGAAGCCGGCCCGGTCGCCGGCTGCCACCGGTTCCTTGCCGAGGTCGCGGGCGAAGGCGGCGGCGTCCTCGGCGGTCTGCGGGGAGGTCAGCACGGTGCGGACCACCTCGACCAGCTTCATGGTGTGCACCGGGTTGAAGAAGTGCATGCCCAGCACCCGCTCCGGGCGGGCGGTCGCGGCGGCGATCCGGGTCACCGACAGCGCGGTGGTGCCGGTGGCCAGCACGGTGCCTTCCGGGCAGATCCGGTCCAGCTCGGCGAAGATCTCCCGCTTCAGCTCCAGTTGCTCGGGCACCTCCTCGATCACCAGGTCCGCCTCGGCGGCGGCCGCCAGCGCGTGCCCGACCGAGATCCGGCCCAGCAGCGCGGTGCGCTCCCCGGCGGTGATCCGCTCCCGGTCGACCGCGTGCGCGGTCGCCGCCTCGATCCGGGCCAGCGCCCGGGCGGCCGAGTCCTCGGTCGCCTCGATGCCGATCACCCGACGGCCGCTCCTGGCGACCGCCACCGCGACGCCGGCACCCATCGTGCCGAGGCCGACGACGGCGACGGTGGGGAAGGGACGCTCCATGTCCTGACTCCTAGTCATGAAGGGCCCGCGCGTGCTCCGGCGGGCACGCCGCCGCACCGACGGTGACGGGGCGGCCGCCGCCGGAGGAGGGTTCACGCGCGGGGGCTGGGGAGATGACGGGTTCCGGCAGCACCCGGGTGGCGGCCGGTCCGCTCCGGCCGAACTGCGGGGTGTGCCGTGGTACTCAGGCGCTCGAAGGTGAAGGAAGCGACCCTGATACGAGGAGGAAGCCCGGCCAGCCGCCGTTCGCGGCACCGGCCGGTGAAAGCGCACCGTGCGCCCGCCGCAGACGCGGCGACCGCGACCCCGCCGGTGCGGCTCCCGAAGCCCGGCGGTGATGCGTGTCCGGTCACTGTAGCGAAGCTACTCGCCGGTAGGAAGGGGGGTGTCGGCGGAAAACCGTTCGGGGACCGGGCCTGGCCCCCGCTAGGGTGATCGATGCGGGGGCGGCTCCGCGGCGTGCTTCCTTCTCCTCATCTTTCAAATGAACCGAGCGCGCCCACTCTCCGCCCCCGCTTCGTCGTATCCATCGGGGGACGTCGAGGGACGTCGGGGGACAGAGCGCAGTGAAGAAGCAGAACGCCGCGGCCACCGGCACCGGACTGGACGACTACCTGCTGCGCCGTCACGGCGTGGTCGTGGTCCCGGACGGAGCCGCGCCCGGGGAGCCGGACCCGTGGACGGCCAAGGGCCTGATCGCACTGGAAACCGACCTGGCCCAGCGCGGACACGTCCTGACCCGCGACCTGCGCACCGCACTCGGCCGGCTGCGCCCGGCGGACCTCGCCGACGCCGGCACCCGGCTGCTGAGGGGCATCGACGCCCTGCTCGGCAGCAACCGCCGACACACCCCGCTGTTCCGCCGCTTCCCCGAGGGCGTGCCCTCGCACGCCCACGCCGACTACTCCGCACTGATCCGCGGCTACCTGCTCTGCCAGCCCGGCCAGCTCTGCCTGGTCTGCGAGCGCAGCAGCCTGGAGGCCGGGATCGGCGCCCTCGCCCCCTGCGCCCACCTGCTGTGCGGCGACTGCTACCAGGACCTGGCCGAGCACGGCGGCCCGCGCCGCTGCCCGCTCTGCCGCACCCCGCTGGACCGCGAGCACCACCTCGCCCTCGACACCAAGGCCGCCCGCAAAGCCGCCCGCGACCTCCCCTCCGGCGGACTGCTCAAGCCGCTGCGCCTGGCCGAGCTCGGCGACCCGGCCGAACTCGCCGGCACCGCGCTGGCCGCCCTGCTCGCCCGGCAGACCCCGCTGAACCCGCAGGAGCGCGAGGACCTCGCCCTGCTGCTCGACCACGCCCCGGCCGACCCGGCCGCCTGGCTGCCCGAGACCATCCCGGTCCGGGAAAGCCGCGCCACCGCACTGGCCGCCCTGCTGCGCCGCGACCCGGAGCACACCCGCCCGCTGCTCGCCGCCCACCTCACCACCGCCACCGACGTACTGCGACTGATCTGGGCCTGGTCCGGCGCCGAACCCGACCTGCTGCCCGAGACCGCCCGCGGGCTGCGGCTGCGGGGCCTGCCCCGCCCGCTGCGCCGCGAACTCCTCGCGGTCCTGGACGCGTTCCCGGTCGGCACCCTCGCCGAGGACCTGCGTCGCCACCGGCAGGCCTGGCTGCGGGCCGGCGAACTGCTGCACCCGTACGAGCACCGCGCCCGCTTCCCGTACGCGGCGGCCGCCTTCGCCGTCGTCCGGCAGAGCGACCTCGACCTGCACGGCCTCGGCCCGCAGCTGCGCGAGGCGCCCGCCCCGCTGCGGGTGCGCGAGACGCCCGGCGGCCACACCCGGCTGACCGTGGAGACCTTCGCCGCCCGGGTCGAGCACACCCTCGAACAGGGCGACCTGCCCGCCGCCGTGCGGCTGCTGGCCCGCCGACCCGGCGAACTGGTGCGCCGACTGCACCACCTGTTGCGGGTGCACGCCACCTGGTTCCCCGGCGAGCCGCTGCCCGCCGAACTTGCCGGAGCACTGCCGGGGGCGCTGCGCGCGGTCGCTCCGGGCCCGCTGCTCGGCGCGTACGGACGGCTGCGCGCGCCGCGCGAAATCGGCGAGCGACGGCTGTACTTCCCGCGCGGCCGGGTCGCCTCGGCGCACTCCCGCTTCGACTGGGGCACGCCCGTCCCGGACCGGCTGAGCGCGCCGGTCTGCGCCCTGATCGAGGCCGAACTGCTGCGCCGGGCCGGGCAGTCGGCGGCCGCTTCCGGGCGCTACGAGGTGGCCGTACTGGACGCCGCCCTCGCCGACCTGGTGGTCCCGTTCGCCGAGCGGGCCAGTTCCAAGACCCTGGTCGCGGTGCCGCGCGGCAGCGTGCAGGGGCTCCCGGACGGGCAGCACCTGCGACTGTTCGTGCACTGGATGCAGCGCCCGCACCAGCGGGTGGACCTCGACCTGTCGGTCGCCTTCTACGACGAGGAATGGCAGTTCACCGGCCTGTGCGACTACACCCGGCTGGTGCTCGGCCCGCGTGCCGCCGTCCACTCCGGCGACTTCACGACCGCCCCGCCGCCGCACGGCGCCACCGAGTTCGTCGACCTGGACCTGCGGGCGCTGGGCAAGGCCCGCGCCCGGTACGCCGTGGTGGTGGTGTTCGGCTACAACGACATCCCCTTCGACGACCTCACCGACGCGTTCGCCGGCTTCATGACCCTGACGCCCTCCGAGGCGGCCCGGCAGCGCACGGGCAGCTTCCACCCCAGGAGCGTCCGCCAGCGGCTGGACCTGGCCGGGGACGCCCGGATCTGCGTGCCGATGATCGTCGACCTCCAGACCCGCAGCTACACCTGGACCGACCTCAACGTCGGCTCCGGCGCCGGATTCCACAACCTCTACCGTCACCACACCGCGATCGGCTCGCTGGCCCACTCGGTGACCACCCACTTCGCCGCGGGCACCCGTGCCACCCTGTGGGACCTCGGCTGCGCCGTCGCGGCGGCCGGCACCGACGAGGTGTGGGTCCGCGACCGCACCGGCCGCGGACTGGGCCGCTACCGCCGGGGCGCGGACGAGCCGGTGGCCGCCTTCGCCGAGCGGCTGCGCGGGCGGTACGAGAGCGACCACCGCACCGAGCAGCCGGCCGACGACACCGCTCGGCTGATCGCCGAACGCCTCGCCGGCACGCGGGCGTTCGCGGCCCTGGTGCACGCCGACACGCCCGTTCCGGAGGGGGCGAGCGGGACGCTGTACCGGCTCTACCCGGGCCCGCTGGACGCAGCCCCGGACGCCCTGGAGCGGATCACGGCGGGGGAGCTGGTCGCCCGCTTCGCCCCGAACGGGTGAACGGGCGGACGGCCGTCCGTTTCGACCACTCGATAGGGGACTTACGGAAGCCCAATTGGCGGGGCAGCATGATGACATGAGCATCGGAACCGCCATGGCCCAGGCCGCCGACCCCGACGAGCGGCCCGACTACGGCACCCTCGCGGCCGCCGTCGCGCTGTCCCCGCGGGCCGAGCGCGCCCAGCGGGCCGAGGAGGCCACCGACCGGCTGCGCACCGCCGCCGTCGAGGCGGTGGCCGTCACCTGGGTGGACAACGCGGGCATCACCCGGGTCAAGGCCGTGCCGCTCAGCGGCCTGGTGCACGCGGCCGAGTGGGGCATCGGCGTCGCGCCCTGCTTCGACGTGTTCCTCGCCGACGACGCCATCACCACCAGCCCGATCATCGGCGGCCCCACCGGCGACCTGAGGCTCTACCCCGACGTCGACCGGATCGTCCCGTTGGCCGCCCAGCCCGGCTGGGCCTGGGCCCCGGGGGACCGCCACACCCAGGCCGACGGTCCGCACCCCGGCTGCCAGCGGCTGTTCGCCCGCCGGATGGAGGCCGCCGCGGCCGCGCGTGGGCTGAGCCTCAAGGCCGGCATCGAGGTCGAGTGGGTGGTCGCGCTGGAGGGCCCGCCGCAGGAGGCGCCGCAGTACCCGACGTACGGCCCGGCCTACGGGATGCACCGGCTCACCGACCTCTCCGACTACCTGCGGGACGTCCTGCGCGCCCTCGGCGAGCAGGGGTTGAGCGTGCTGCAGATCCACCCCGAGTACTCCCCGGGGCAGTTCGAGGTCTCGGTCGCCCCCGAGGGCCCGGTCGGCGCCGCCGACACCGCCGTGCTGGTCCGGCACACCGTCCGGGCCGTCTCCGCCAAGCACGGCCTGCGGGTCTCCTTCGCCCCCGTGGTCGAGCCCGACGGGGTCGGCAACGGCGGGCACCTGCACCTCAGCCTCTGGCGGGACGGCCGCAACCTCGGCCACGGCGGCCCCGGGCCGCACGGCCTGACCACCGAGGCCGAGGGCTTCCTCGCCGGGGTGCTCGACGCGCTGCCCGCACTGCTGGTGCTGGGCTGCTCCAGCCCGGCCGGGTACCTGCGTCTGGTGCCCCAGCACTGGGCCGGCGCCTACCAGTGCTGGGGCCTGGAGAACCGGGAGGCCGCGATGCGCCTGGTCACCGGCTCCACCGGGGAGCGCGCCGCCGCCGCGAACGCCGAGGTCAAGTGCTTCGACGCGAGCGCCAATCCGTACCTCGCGGTCGGCGCGGTGCTCGCCGCCGGCTTCGCCGGGCTGGAGCAACGCCGCGCGCTACCGCCGGAGTTCACCGGGGATCCGGCCACCGTCGAGCCCGGCACGGTGCCCCGGCTGCCGCAGAGCCCGGCCGAGGCGATCGCCGCCTACGAGCGCTCGGCGGTGCTGCGCGAGGCGCTCGGCGATCCGCTGTACCAGGCGGTGCTGGCGGTGCGCCGGGCCGAGGCCGAGCAGTACGCGGTCGTCGGGCCCGAGGAGCTGATCGCGGCCACCCGCTGGCGGTACTGACCGGTGGCCCGGCCGGCGCTGGTCGACCACCACTGCCACAGCGTGGTGGCGGCCGAGCTCGCCGACGACGCCCTGGCCGGGCTGCTCACCGAGTCCGACCGCCCGCCCGCGCCCGGCTGTTCGCCCTTCGACAGTGCGCTCGGCCTGGCGGTGCGGCGCTGGTGCCCGCCCGCGCTCGGCCTGCCCGCGCACACCCCGGCCGCCGACTACCTGGCCCGCCGGCGCGAGCTGGGCGCGGCCGAGGCCACCCGTCGGCTGCTCGCGGCCGCCGGGCTGGACACCTGCCTGGTGGACACCGGGCTGACCGCCGCGGCCGGCCACGAGCTGCTGCCGCTGACCGAACTCGCCGAGGCCGCCGGGGCGGTGGTGCGCGAGGTGGTCCGGCTGGAGACGGTCGCCGAGGCGGTCACGGCCGGCGCCGAGGACTGGCCGGCGGCCGTCGGCGAGGCGCTCGCCGCGGCTGCCACCGGGGCGGTCGCGATGAAGTCGGTGCTCGCCTACCGGCACGGCCTGGCGGCCCCGGCCGAACGGCCCGCGCGCACCGCCGTGGTGGCCGCCGCCGGAGCCTGGCTGCACGGCGGACGCGGCCGGCTGACCGACCCGCTGCTGCTGCACCACCTGCTCTGGACGGCCGTGGACGTCTGCGCCGAGCTCGGCCTGCCGATCCAACTCCACACCGGCTTCGGCGATCCCGACCTCACCCTGCACCGCGCAGACCCGTCCCTGCTGACCGACTTCGTCCGCGCCGCCGAGCCGAGCGGCGTCCCGCTGGTGCTGCTGCACGCCTACCCGTACCACCGGCAGGCCGCCTGGCTGGCCCAGGCCTTCCCGACGGTGTACACCGACCTCGGGCTGACCGCGTCCTACACCGGGCCGCGGGTGGCGGCCGTCCTCGGCGAGATGCTGGAACTGGCGCCGTTCGGCAAATTGCTGTTCTCCACCGACGCCTACGGGCTGCCCGAACTGTTCCTGGTGGGCGCCGCTCAGTTCCGGCACGGACTGGGCGCCCTGCTGGCCGACTGGCAGGCGGACGGGGCCTGTTCGGCCGCGGACGGGCAGCGTCTGGCGCGGATGATCGCCGCCGGGAACGCCCGTCGACTGTACGCGCTCTGATGTAGGCGCTCGAGTCCGTCGGCTCGTCAGCGAACCATCACTTTTTAACAATCTTTGCCTCTGTTGCCCTTGTTGAGCTGCGGACTCGTAACCTCCGGTGTTGGTTGAGATGTGACGATTAGATGACTACCTCTTGCGCATATCAGCGAATATTCATTAACGTCCGGTCATTCCCAGCGCACCTGCCACACCGCAGCTGCCGCATGACGACTCGGGAGGGCCAACCCCAATGAGAGTTCCTCGGATCAGTCGGACCCGGTACGCGGCGGTGGGCGTCGTGCTCGCCACCGCCGGCGCCCTCGCGCTGCCGGCCGGCACCGCCGTCGCGGCGCCCACCGGCGACTCGACGACCGGTCCGCTGCTCAGCTACGTCGTCAACACCAAGGCCAACCACGGCCAGGTGCAGAAGGTCGAGAAGGCCGTCACCGGCCTCGGCGGCACCGTGGTCCAGTCGTACGAGCAGATCGGCGTCGTGATCGCCCGCTCGAACGACACCAAGTTCGCGGAGAAGCTGCGTCTGGCCAAGGGCGTCGACTCCGTCGGTGCCAGCCGCACCAAGGGCATCACCGCCTCCGACCAGGGCAAGGCCGACGTCGCCGCCGAGCCCACCGGCACCGCCGCCGACGGTCAGGAGCCGTACGAGGCCAACCAGTGGGACATGCGCCAGATCGGTGTCGACAAGGCGCACAAGATCTCGCTCGGCAGCCGCAACGTCACCGTCGGCGTGCTGGACTCCGGCATCGACGCCACCCACGAGGACCTGGCCGCCAACGTCGACGCCTCGCAGTCGGTCTCCTGCATCGACGGCAAGACGAACACCGACTGGAAGGCCTGGCAGCCCACCACCAGCGACCACGGCACCCACGTGGCCGGCACCATCGCCGCCGCCAAGAACGGCAAGGGCATCGTCGGTATCGCCCCGAACGTGAAGCTGGCCGCGGTCAAGGTCGTCGACGACGCCGGCATGATCTACCCGGAGAACGCGGTCTGCGGCTTCGTCTGGGCCGGCGAGCACGGCTTCAAGGTGACGAACAACAGCTACTACGTCGACCCGTGGATGTTCAACTGCCAGAACGACCAGGACCAGGCGGCGATCACGGCCGCCGTCCGTAAGGCCGTCGCGTTCTCGCAGCGCAAGGGCGTCCTCAACGTCGCCGCCGCGGGCAACGAGAACATCGACCTGGCGCACAAGACCACCGACGTCTCCAGCCCGGACGACACCACCCCCGGCACCCGCCCGGTCACCAACGACTGCCTGTCGCTGCCGACCGAGCTGCCCGGCGTCATCGCGGTCTCCGCGGTGGGTGTCAACGGCGATAAGTCGTACTACTCCAGCTACGGCAAGGGCGTCGTGACCGTCGCCGCGCCGGGTGGTGACAAGCGCTACCAGATCCCGAACACCCCGGACAAGGACGGCCGCATCCTGTCCACCATCCCGGGCAACAAGTACGGCTACATGCAGGGCACCTCGATGGCCACCCCGCACACCACCGGTGTGGTCGCGCTGCTGGCCTCCACCTTCCCGTGGGCCAGCCCGGACGAGCTGACCGAGATGCTGACCAGCCAGGCCGAGTCCCACCCGTGCCCGACCGGCGAGTTCAACCCGGGCGGCACCGGCCAGTGGAAGGCCACCTGTGAGGGCGGCGCGGACGACAACGGCTTCTACGGCGCGGGCGTCATCAACGCCGAGAAGGCGGTCCAGTGGTGGCGCTGAGGCGCTGACCACCATGCGCTGAGCACTGAACGCTGAGCTGGGGAGCGGGGCCCATGGTCCCGCTCCCCAGTCGCGTTTGAGTACCCGTACTCAGGCCGCCGCCCCACCCGCGGAACAGGATGGATCCGTCACCACCGGAGCCACCCATGGAGTTGAGCGGCATGGCAGAGACCGTCCCCGGACCGCAGGCCCCCGTCCGTCCCGCCGCCGACCGGCACCGGCTGGTGCTGGCACTCGGCGTCGGGCTGCTGCTGCTCGCGGTCCCGATGCTCGCGCCGATCGCCGAAATCACGTTCATGGCCGTGATGTTCGGGCTCGCCGGGATGCTCCCGGCGTTGCTCTTCGCGCCGATAGCCGCCGCGGGCCCGCTGCTCGGGCTGGGTCTCGCGACCCTGATCGCGCGGGTGCAGGAGTTCCGCAAGGACATCGGGTTCGCGGTGAAGAGCTTCGGCCTGCTGGTCGGCACCTCTGTCGAGTACTTCGTCTGGATCCGACCCCTCGGGTCTTAGCCGTCACTCGAAGTGGTGCTCCCGGACCGTCTCCACCGACGGCTTGCCGTGCAGGTCCGGCACCTCCCGCAGCCAGGCCGGGCGCCCGGCCCGGGTGCGGGCCACCCGCCGCCGCTCCGCCTCGCGCAGCTGCTCGGGGGTGGCGAAGCCCTCCGGCAGCCACTGCTCGGAGAGCACCACCCGGGCGGCCAGATGGGTGACGTAGGCGTGCCGGACGGCGTCCACCGAGTCGAAGCCGGGCTCGTCGGCCAGCCACTGGTCCGGGGCCAGCGCCAGCACCTCCTCCAGCAGCTCCACGGTGACCAGCGGTCCGAGGTCCTCGTCGGCCAGCCGGACGTCCGGGGCCGAGCCGCCGAGCGCGTGGGCGCTGAGGTCGTACCGCTTGCCGACCGAGGCCTCCGCGGTGGCCCAGCGGTGGTGGAAGACCAGCGCGGCGCCGTTGTCGATCAGCCAGAGCCGCTTGTGCCAGACCACCAGGTTGGGGTTGTGCACGGTCCGGTCGACGTTGCCGGTGAGCGCGTCCAGCCAGACCACCCGACCGGCCTCGACGGAGTCCACCGGGATCGTCCCCGGCCGGAAGTCCGTCGCGCCGGGCAGCAGGTCCATCCCGAGGTTGAGGCCCCCGCTGGCCTTGAGCATGTCCTGGATCTCGGCGTCGGGCTCGTCCGCGGCCACCGCCGGGTCGAAGTCCACCAGACGCAGCTCCGGCACCCGCATTCCGAGCCGCCGGGCCAGCTCGCCGACGATCACCTCGGCCACCAGCGCCTTGCGGCCCTGGGCGGCGCCGGTGAACTTGACCACGTACGTTCCCAGGTCGTCGGTCTCCACCACACCGGGCACCGAGCCGCCGGCCCGCAGTGGGTCCACGTAGCGCAGTGCAGTCACCAGATCGAGCACACCGGCCACCCTATCCCGCCGCGTCGCGGCCGCGCCCCTGTGATTGGCTTGCCGGTGAGCGGTACGGACAGCGGTACCCACCACACGAGGAGAGCAAGGTCATGGGACAGGTGCAGGCCACCACCGAGCGGGTCTACGACGCGGCCCCCGAGCGGGTGTACGAGGCGCTGGCCGACTACCAGGTGACCCGCCCGAAGCTGCTGCCCGCGCAGTACAGCGAGTACGAGGTCCGGGTCGGCGGAAACGGCGCCGGCACCCAGGTGCACTGGAAGCTGCAGGCCACCGAGAAGCGGGTGCGCGACTGCCTGTTCACCGTCTCGGCGCCCAAGCCCGACCAACTGGTGGAGAAGGACGCCAACTCCAGCATGGTGATCACCTGGACGGTCGCGGCCGCCGGCGAGGGCCGCACCAAGGTCACCGTGACCGCCACCTGGCAGGGCGCGACCGGCATCGGCGGATTCTTCGAGCGCACCTTCGCCCCCAAGGGCCTGAACCGGATCCACGACCAGGTGCTGGCCAACCTGGCCGCCGAGGTCCGCTGAGCCCCTCCGGAACCCCGATCGGAACCCCGATCGGAACCCCGACCGGAACCCCGACCGGAACCCCGATCGGAATCCGACGAAACCGCGGCGGAACCCGGCGGAACTCCGGCGGTTTCGGTAAAGCAGGTAAATCGCCCGGAATTCCGGGCGGTTCGCCCACCCGTACGAGCCGAAAGCCGTACGGGTGGACGGCCCTCCACCTGCGGGTGACGGGGGCCGCCCGACGCGGGGGAGCCATCCTAGGCTCGCCGCCGTGCATATGACGATCCTTCACGTTTCGCAGCCGGTGGACGGCGGAGTCGCCCGCGTCGTCGTCGATCTGGTCCGGGGGCAGCGCGAGGCCGGGCACCGGGTGCTGGTCGCCTGCCCGCGCGGCGGCCGACTGGCCGAGGAGGCCACCGCGGTCGGAGCGCTGGTCCGGGACTGGCCCGCCGAACGCTCGCCCGGCCCGTCCACCGCCGCCGAGGCCTGGCGGCTGCGCCGGATCGTCCGGGCCGCCGCGCCCGACGTGGTCCACCTGCACAGCGCCAAGGCCGGACTGGCCGGCCGGCTGGCCGTGCGCGGCGCGGTGCCCACCGTCTTCCAGCCGCACGCCTGGTCCTTCGCCGCCGTGGACGGCGTGCTGGCCGCCGCCACCCTGCGCTGGGAGCGCTTCGCGACCCGCTGGGCGCACCGGCTGCTGTGCGTCAGCGTCCAGGAACGGGCGGACGGCGTGGCCGCCGGAGTGCACGCGGACTGGGCGGTGGTGCCCAACGGCGTGGACGTGCGCCACTACGCGCCCGCCGACCGCCGGGCCGCCCGGATCGCGCTCGGCCTGGACCTGGACTCCCCGCTCGCGGTCTGCGTCGGGCGGCTGTGCCGGCAGAAGGGCCAGGACGTGCTGATGGCCGCCTGGCCGGAGGTGCTGCGCCGGGTGCCGCAGGCCCGGCTGGCGCTGGTCGGCGGAGGACCGGACGCGCAGCGGATCGCGGAGCTGGTCCGGGGGACGGCCGAGCCGTCCCGGGTCCGGCTGGTCGGGGACGTGCCGGACCCGCGCGCGTGGCTGACGGCGGCCGACCTGGTGGTGCTCCCCTCGCGCTGGGAGGGCATGGCGCTGGCACCGCTGGAGGCGATGGCGACCGCCCGTCCGGTGCTGCTGACCGATGTGCCGGGCGCGCGCGAGTGCTTGCCGCAGTCGGTGCGGGCGCAGGCCGTCGTGCCACCGGAGGACGTGACCGCGCTCGCCACCCGAATGGCGGAAATGCTGTCCGATCCGATCGAGTGCGAGCGGCGCGGTGCCCGTCTGCGTGACCACGCGGTCGCCCGGCACGACGTCCGCACCGTGGTCGAACAGGTGGACGTCCTGTACCGCCACCTGCTGGGTGCCGGTCCGGCTGCCGGGTGCCGCCGGGCCCGTGTCCCAGAGCGGATCTAATCGTTTCACATGCAGTGAATGCCCGCCGATCAGGCGCTGTCGTATTCGCATCCTCAACCGGATATGAGGCGAGGCGTCAAATCCGAAATACCTATCAATGGGCGGCTGGAATGACACGGCAAGTCAATTTCCGGCCTGCATCGTCCGGTTTGGTATTGTCTGATTTTTCCTTCTTCGTTTCGATATCCCGCAGATTCGCGCCTGAGCCCATCGCGACCGTGTCCCGTGCGACCGGCCGTTCCGCGATCGGCCCCGACGCGGGAGAACCGAAAGCCGCCAGCGATAGCAGGCGCTGTCAGGACCGTGCCCACCGGGCCGGGACGGCCGCTCCACGCCTATCGGTGCCGGGGCACCGTCACCCCGGGCACACAGCAGGGGAGTTCGTGCGCTGATGACCATTGACCACGACAGTGTGCCGCGATCCGGCGGGATCCTGCCCGGCCCGCGCCGACCCACCACCGGGCTGCTCGACCGACCTGCCGGATCGGCGTACACCCGGGTGGTGCCGCCGCCCCGCCGACACCGCAGGGCGATCCGCTCCCGGCTCGCCCTGCCGCTCGCGCTGGTCCAGGTCGACGCGATCGCGCTGTGCACCGCCACCGGCATGGCCAACCGGGCCGTCGACCCGACCGTGCCGCTCACCCCGTTCCTCGGCGTCACGGCCGTCCTGCCGCTGCTCCTGCTGCTCAACCTGGCCGGCGGCCTCTACCGCTCCCGGCTCACCCTGTCCGTCCTGGACGAGCTGCCCGCACTGGCAGTCCGCGCCGTGGTCGCCACCGCCTTCGCGGTCACCCTGGCCGGCTGCCTGGATGGGCGCTGGCCCGACTGCGGCCCCGCCACCCCGGTCCGGCTCACCGTCCTGCTCGGCGCCCAGCTGCCGATCACCGCCGCCGGCAGGGCCGTCCTCTACCGCCTGGTCCGGCGGGTCCGCCGCGGCCGCCCCAGTCCGGCCCTGGTGCTCGGCGCCGGCCGGCTCGGCCGCAAGGTCGCCGCCGTACTCGCCGTGCACGGCGAGTACGGGATGCGCCCGGTCGGCTTCCTGGACGCCGATCCGCTGCTGCTGGCCGGCGACACCGACCTGCCCGTCCTCGGCGGCCGCGAGGTGCTGGAGCGCGAGGTCCGCCGGCACCGGGTCCAGCACGTGATCGCCACCGCCGGCGCCGCCGACGAGGCCGAGACCGCCGCCGCCCTGCGCGACGCCGCCCGGCTCGGCTGCCAGGTCTGGCTCGTTCCCGCCCTGCGCGAGTACGGCTCGCTGCCCATCGCCCCGATCTCCGGCGGCGACCACCTGTGGGGCTTCCCCTGCCTGCGGGTCGGCCGCCCGGCGATGGGTCGCCCCGGCTGGGCCGCCAAGCGCGCCCTGGACGTCACCGCGGCCGCCCTCGGCCTGCTGGTGCTCGCCCCCGTCCTGGCGCTCTGCGCCCTCGCCGTCCGCTTCGACACCGGCCCCGGCGTGCTCTTCCGCCAGCAGCGCACCGGGCTGGACGGGCGGGTCTTCACCGTCCTCAAGTTCCGCACCCTGCGCCCCAGCAACGAGCACGAGTCGGCGACCCGTTGGAACATCTCCCAGGACCACCGGATGGGCGCCGTCGGCCGCCTGCTGCGCAGGAGCTCGCTGGACGAGCTGCCGCAGCTGTTGAACGTGCTGCGCGGCGACATGAGCCTGGTCGGCCCGCGCCCCGAACGCCCGTACTTCGTCATGCGGTTCAGCCAGGCCTACCCCGAGTACGCCGACCGCCACCGCGTGCCGGTCGGCCTCACCGGCCTCGCCCAGGTCAACGGCCTGCGCGGGGACACCTCGATCGAGGACCGGGCCCGCTTCGACAACCGCTACATCGAGAGCTGGAGCCTCTGGCAGGACGTCAAGATCCTGTGCCGTACCGCGGCCCTGATGCTCCACCCGGACGGGAGCTGACCCGCGTGGCCCTGACCCTTCCGGCCCTCCCGCGTCCGGCCTTGCGACGGGCCCTGCCCGCGCTCGCGGACCGGCCCAGCCTGCTGGCCGCCGCCACCGTCCTGCTGGTCTGCGTGCCCACCGGAGAGAAGGACGTCACCGCCGCGGTCCACGTCACCGCCGCCGACGTCGCCTCGCTCGCCCTGGTCGCCCTCACCGCACTGAACCTGCTGCGCGGCCGGCTGCCCGCGCTCGGCCACGCCACCTGCGTGCTGTTCGGCGGGATCGTGGTCGCCGCCGCCGTGGCCACCGTCGGCTCGATCGACCCGGCCACCAGCATCACCGGCTTCGTCCGGCTCACCCAGGTGTTCGTCCTGGTCCCCGCCGGGGTGCTCTGCTCGCTGCGCGACCGCACCGACCAGCGCCTGGTCCTCGGCTCCTTCGTGCTCGCCGCGCTGATCCAGGGCGTGGTCGGCGCGAAGCAGTACCTCACCCACACCGGCGCCTCCTACACCGGCCAGCCGATCCGCGCCGTCGGCACCTTCGGCGCGCTGGACATCATGGCGATGTCCGCCGTGGTCAGCTACGGGCTGCTCGTCGCCCTCGCCCTGGCCCTCGGCGAGCGCGGCCCCGGTGGCGACGTCCGGCTGCGCCGCGCGATGTTCGCCGCCGCCGCCTTCCTCGCCTTCCCGCTCGCCGTCTCCTTCAGCCGCGGCAGCTGGATCGCCACCGGCGTCGCCGTCACCGTCCTGCTGCTGCGCGCCGACGTCCGGCTGCTGGTGCGCAGCGCCGTCCTCGGCCTCGTCGCCGCTGTCGTCCTGGTCGGCGGCCTCGGCCTCGGCGCCTCCGGCGTCACCCAGCGGCTCGGCTCGATCGGCTCCGTCTCCGCCGCCCCCGACCAGTCCGTCTCTGACCGCTACGACCTGTGGGCCACCGCCGGGCGGATCTGGCAGGACCACCCCGTGCACGGCGCCGGACCGAAGGCCTTCCCGCGGCTGCGCGACAGCCACGCCCCGCTGCGGCTGTCCTCCGGCAGCGACGCCGCCGACTCCACCATCGGCTTCCAGCGCGAACCGCTGCTCTCCCCGCACAACATGTACGTCCTGGTGCTCAGCGAGCAGGGCCTGATCGGCATCACCGCCTACGCCGTGCTCTTCCTCGGCCTGCTGCTCGGCTGTCTGCGGCACCGCCGCGGCTCAGCGGCAGGCCCTGGCGGCACGACCCTTGCCGCGCTCGCCCTGCTCACCTGGGTGCTGGTCGACTTCCTGTACGCCGACATCGGCGGCACCACCACCGTGCTGACCTCCGTCGTCCTCGGCCTCGCCGCTAGGGCCCGCCTTCACACTCCCGCCGTCCGGGGGGCGGACCAGTGACCACCGACCAGCCGGCCGTGCTCGCCTCCACCCTCCCGGCCCCGCGCAGTGCGCCCGCCAGGCCCCCGGCCCCCGGGCCCGACCCGGTGCCCCGGCGCGGCTTCCTCGCCAGGGCCTTCGGCGTCACCGCGCTGCTCAGCGCGGCCGGCTCCGGCCTCGGCCTGCTGCGCGACCTGCTGCTGGCCCGCTACTTCGGCGCCAACCAGGGCACAGACGCCTTCCTGGTCGCCTGGACCGTCCCGGAGACGGCCGCGCCGCTGTTGATCGAGGACGCCATGTCCTTCCTCATGGTGCCCGCCTTCGCCCTCGCCCTGGTGCTGCGCGAGGAGGATCCGGACGCACCCGACCCGGTCCGCCAGCTGGTCCGCGCCACCCTGCCCTGGCTGCTGCTCGTCCTGAGCGGCCTCGCCCTGGCCACCGCGCTCGGCGCCCCGCAGCTGGTCGAGCTGCTCGCCCCCGGTCTACCCGACCCGGACCTCGCCGTCACCTGCACCCGGATCACCGCGATCACCGTGCTGCCCTTCGGCGTGGCCGGCTACCTGGCCGCCGCGCTGCGCGCCCACCACTGCTTCACCGCCCCGGCCGGCATCTACGTCGCCCACAACCTCGGCATCCTGGCCCTGCTGCTCGGCTTCCACGGCTACCTCGGCGTACGCTCCGCCGCCCTCGGCGTCGCGCTCGGCAGTCTGCTGATGGCCGGTCTGCTGACCGGCTCGTTCCTGCGCCGACTGCGCCGACTGCGCCGGGGCCCGGCCGGCGGCAGCAGCCGCCGCCGTTCCCGCCGCACCCTGGTGCTGATGCCGCTGGCCCTGCTGCCGGTGGCGGCCTTCACCCTGACCCGGCAGTCCCAGGTCTTCGTCGAGCGGTACCTCGGCTCGGCCCTGCCGCCGGGCACCATCTCGCACCTCAACTACGCCGCCAAGGTCTCCCAACTCGCCATGACGGCGGGCATCCTGATCTGCACCGTCACCTTCCCGCTGGTCGCCCGGGCGCTCGCGGCCGGGGACCTCATCGCCGCCCGCGACCGGGTCGAGAAGGATCTCGGCCAGGCCGCGGCGGTGGTGCTGCTCGGCACCGCCTTCCTGATGGCCTGCGCCCCCTCGGTGGTCTCGCTGCTGTTCGAGCGCGGCGCCTTCGGCCCCCGCGACACCGCCGCCACCGCCGACGTCATCCGGGTGTACAGCTTCGGCCTGCCGGCCCAGGCGCTGACCGGTGTGTTGATCCGCCCGTACTTCTCGTTGCGCCCGGTGGTCCACCGGGCCGACGACCCGCGCACCGAGGACGGTGGCCGCCGACTGCTGGACTGGTACCCGGCCGCCGCGATGGTGCTCGGCCTCGGCGTCACCGTCGCGGTCGACCTGCTCGCCACGGCCCGCTTCGGCGCGCTCGGCCTCGCCGCCGGCAACGCCGCCGGGATCACCACGACCGCCGCGCTGCTGTTGCGCGGCCTGGTGCTGCGCGGCATCCCGTTGCGGCTGCGCCGGGTGCTCGGCGGCCACGGTCGGCTGGTCGCCGCCGCCGCCGGGGCCACCGTGCTCGGCACCGCCGTCGGCGGCCTGACCGACGATCCGCTGCTCTCGACCCTCCTCGGGGGCCTCACCGTGGCGCTGGCCTTCGCCGCACTCGGCACCGGGCTCGGTGCCCGCGAGGTTCGCGGCCCGGTCCTCGCCGCCGCCCGGGTTCAGGGCCTGTCCGGCAGATCTGCCGGACAGGCCCTGAACCCGCCAACCGTCGTCGATGAAGGGAAGTTTCCCCATGGACAATGAACGGGGAACCGTCCGTTCGGTCCAGGCGGGCGTCACCAACGCCCCGCCCGACCGGGCGCGACTGCCCAGGAGCCGCCGCCCGGTCGGCGATCCGACCGCCCCCGGCTCCTCCTCGCCGTGGATCCTGATGTACCACTCGGTGGCGGTGGTGGAGGAGGACCCCTACCAACTCACCGTCAGCCCCGAGCGGTTCGCCGAGCAGATCGCCTGGCTGCACCGGCGCGGGCGGCGCGGCGTCGCGGTCCGCGAGCTGATGCGGGCCCGGGCCCGCGGCCGGGACGACAAGCTGGTCGGCCTGACCTTCGACGACGGCTACGCGGACTTCGCCCGCTACGCCGTACCGATTCTGCAGGCGTACGGCTTCACCGCCACCGCGTACGTGGTCGCCGACCTGCTCGGGCAGGACAACGGCTGGGACACCGAGGGCCCGCGCAAGCGGCTGCTCACCGTCGAGGAGGTCACCGAACTCGCCGCCGCCGGCTGGGAGATCGGCTCGCACGGCCTCGGCCACCAGGCGCTGCCCGGGCTGCCGGCCGACGCCCTCGCGGTGCAGACCCGGGAGAGCCGGCGGCTGCTGGAGGAGGTGGTCGGCGGCCCGGTCACCGGGTTCTGCTACCCGTACGGCGCCGTCGACCAGCCCGCCACCCTGGCCGTGCGCGACGCCGGGTACGACTACGCCTGCGCGATCGCCCACTCCCCGCTCACCGGCCGCTTCGCCCTGCCGCGCTGCTACGTCGGCGACCGCGACGGCGCCTGGCGGCTGCGGGTGAAGAAGGGCCGCCACCTGCTGCGCGACGCCGTCGCCTGCCTGCGCCGTGGTCGCGGGGTCCGCCCCGAGCACCCTGGTGGAGAGCGGGCAGTGACGGAGCGTCGGCCGTGAAGGTCCTGCACATCGTCACCGGGCTCGCCTCCGGCGGTGCCGAGCGTCAACTCCACCTTCTGCTAAGACACTTGCCGCCACACCAGCGGTGCGAGGTGCTCGCCCTGACCAACCCCGGCGCGGTCGCCGACGCGCTGCGCGCCGACGGGGTGACCGTCCACCACCTCGGCATGCGCGGTAACCGGGACCTCGGCGCGCTGCCCCGGCTGGTCCGGCTGGTCCGGGCCGGCCGCTACGACCTGGTGCACACCCACCTCTACCGGGCCCAGCTGTACGGCCGGCTGGCCGCGCGGCTGGCCGGGGTGCGCGCGGTGGTCTCCACCGAGCACTCGCTGCACGCCGGGGTGATCGAGGGCCGTCCGGTCACCCGGGGCGTCAAGGGCCTCTACCTGGCGGCCGAACGGCTCGGCTGCACCACCGTCGCGGTCTCCCGCCAGGTCGCCCAGACCCTGTGCTCCTGGGGCGTCCCGCCGACCCGGATCGAGCTGATCCCCAACGGCATCGACACCGCCGGCTACCGCCGCCCGCCCGCCGAGCGGGCCGCCGCCCGCCGCCGGGTGCGGGCCGAACTCGGCCTGCCGGAGGGCAGTTGGGTGGTCGGCGGGGTCGGCCGGCTGGTCCCCGGCAAGCGCTTCGACGTGCTGCTGGAGGCGCTGGTCGAGCTCGACCCGGCCACCCGGCTGGTGCTGGTCGGAGAGGGGCCCGAGCGCGCCTCGCTGGCGCGGCGGGCCGCCGAACTCGGCGTCCGGGAGCGGCTGGTGCTCCCCGGCGAGCGCGACGACATGCCCGACCTGCTGGCCGCGATGGACGTGCTGGCCGCCCCCTCCACCGTGGAGACCTTCGGCCTCGGTGTCCTGGAGGGCCTCGCGGCCGGGCTGCCGGTGCGGCACAGCGCCTGCCCGGCGCTGGACGAACTGCCGCCCAGCGCCGCCCCGCAGGCCCGCCGCATCCCCTCCGAACCCGCCGCGTACGCCGCCGCGCTGCGCGACCTGCGGCAGCTGAGCGGCCACATCGCCGACCCGCTGCCGCACCCCCCGGCCGTCGGCCACTACGACATCGCCCGGGTCGCCGCCGACCTGGGCGCCCTCTATGACCGGCTGGCCCGCGCTTGACCGCCCGCCGCCGATACCGCCGTCCCGTACCCAAGGAGCCACATCCATGACCACACCGCGCCGAAGCGCCCGTCACCTGGTCCGCCACTGGTGGCCGGTGGCGCTCGCGGTGCCGCTGGGCGCCGCGGCCGGCGCCGGGTACGCCGTCGTCTCGCACCCCTCGTACGCCGCCAGCGCCTACGTCATCGTGGTGCCGCAGAACCCGGGGGAGGCGTCGACCGCGACCAACTTCGCCCAGGCGTACGGGCGGTTGGCGGGCCAGCCGCAGGTGCTCGCGGTCGCGGCCGCCGAGACCGGCCACACCCTGGCCGAGCTGGAGAACCTGGTGTCGGGGACGACCTCCCCGGACGCCCCGGTGATCGAGGTCACCGGCACCAGCGGGCGCGCCCAGGAGGCCGCCCGGACCGCTGACGCGGTGGCCCGCTCGCTGGTCGCCTTCGCCAACACCAGCAGCAAGGACACCAACGTCCGGCTGGTGACGCTGGCGCCGGCCGCCGAGCCGGACAAGCCGACCACGCCCTCCGCCAAGCTGGACGTCGCGGTCGGCGCCGCGGCCGGGGTGCTGCTCGGGTCGCTGGTGATGATGACCCGCCGCCGCGGCGGGGCCGCCGCCGAGCCCGAGGCCGCCGCGGCCGCCGAGGCCGTCGAGACCGTGGCGGCCCGGAAGGCCCCCGCGGCCGTGCGGGTCCCGCGGGCCGCTGCGCCGGCCGGGACCCCTGCCACCCCCCGCCCGCGCAGCGAGGAGCAGGCCGCCAAGGCTGAGCCCCAGCCGAAGACCCAGCCGAAGACCCAGCCCGAGGCGGGGCCGAAGGGCGAGACGAAGGCCGAGCCCGAGCGCAGGGCCGAGCCCGAGGCCGCCGCCAAGCCCCCGGCCAAGGAGAAGGCCGCCGCCGGGAGCAAGCGATGAGCTCCGAGGCCCGCGCCGCCGGTCTGCCGGCCCGGTCGGCGGCACCGGCCTGGACCACCGAGCTGCGCCGCGAGGACGACGCCCTGGACACGCTCGCCGAGGAGTGGGACGACCTGGCCGCCCGCTGCCGGACCGCCACCTTCTTCCAGGCCGCGGGCTGGCAGCGCTCCTGGTGGCGCCACTACGGCCGCCCCGGGACGCTGCTGGTGGTGCTGGTCCGCCGGGACGGCCGGCTGGTCGGCGCCGGCGCCTTCACACGGCGCCCCGGCCCGTTCGGCGGCCTGACCGGCCTGGGTGCCGGGCTGGTCGACTACGGGGACATCCTGCTCGACGACGGTTGCGCCGACCGGGCCGCCGCCGAGTTCGCCGCCGCCCTCCCGCTCACCCGCCCCTGGCACTGGCTGGAGCTGCGCGAGGTGCACCCCGAGGCGGCGGTGCAGCGGGTGTACGAGCACTGGCGCGGGTCCCGTCGGCGCTACCAGGACTCGCTCTGCCAGTACCTGCCGGCCGTCCCGATGGAGCGGCTGCTCAAGCGGGTGCCCGGCAAGACCGCCCAGCGCAGCCGGGTGAAGCTGCGCAAGATCGCCGAGGCCGGGGTGCAGGTCAGCTCCACACCGGTGGCCGAGGTGCCGGCCGCGCTGGAAGGGCTGCTGCGGCTGCACTTCCTGCAGTGGCAGGAGCGCGGCGTGACCCCCGAACACCGCACCGAGCGCTTCGCCAAGCACCTGACCGAGTCCACCACCGGCCTGGTCGCCACCGGCCGGGCGGCCGTCCACCGGTTCCACCTGAACGGCGAACTGGTCGCGGTGAACCTGCTGCTGCTCTGCCCGTCCTTCGGCGGGCTGTACCTGTACGGCGCCCACCCGGCGCTGCGCGAGCGGCTGGACATCGCCGGGCTGCTGTTCAACGCCGCCCTGGACGAGACGGTCGGCGCGGGCATCCCGGTGCTCGGCCTACTGCGCGGCCAGGAGCCGTACAAGCAACGCTGGCGGCCGGACCAACTCCACAACCAGCGCCTGCTGTTGGGCCCGGCGGGCGCTGCCCCGGCGGCCGCCGTCCGGGCCGGGGCGGTGCGCGGCCGCCAGCGGGCGGCGCACCTGCTGCGCAGCCGCTTCCCCAGGCTGAAGGAAGCCCTGCTGGCTCGCCGCCGCAGCTGAGCGGTCACCGAGCACCGCTCAGCACGGGCCCGGCACCGTTCACCGCCGCGAGGGCGTCCCCGCCGCTGACGGGCTCGGCGAGGCGCCGGCCGTCGGGCTCGCCGTCGCGCCCGGTACGGCGGGGGCACCGGGCGCTGCGGGCGGGGACGGCGGGGTGGCCGCGGCCGGGGCGCTCGGCGCCACCGGCACGATCGAGGCGGGGGGCGCCGTCGGCACCACTGTCGGCGTCCCCTTCGAACCGGACATCAGCCGCTTGAACGCCGCGGTCGAGCGCGGATTGCTCCTGCACTGGAAGAAGCCGTGCGGGCAGTAGTCGGTGACGGTCTGGTAGGCGGTGTCGTGGGTGCGCATCCAGTCGACCATCCGCCGGACGAACTCGGGGTTGTCGCCGTTGCGGAACAGCCCCCACTCCGGGTACGAAACCGGCTTGCCGCGCTTGGCGGCGAAGTCCACCTGATCCTGCAGGCCGTACGGTTCGCGCACGTAGTCGTCGAACTCGCTGCCGGCCGGCTGGTCGTAGCTGTCCATGCCGATGATGTCGACCACGTCGTCGCCGGGATAGCACCTGGTCCACGGGATCGCGTCCAGGCCCCGGTTCGGCGCGAAGTCGAAGCGGAACCCCTGCCCGGGCACCGAGCGCATCACCCCGACGATCCGCCGCCAGTACGCCTTCCAGGCGGCCGGGTCGGGCTTGCAGCGGTGGGTGTAGGTGACGCCGTTCATCTCCCAGCCGAGGGTGATGACGGTGTCCGAGCCGCCGAGCGCGACCAGTCGGCGGGCGAGCCGGAGGAAGTGGCTGTCGAAGTCCCCGCGCGAGCCCTGGGCGAGCAGCCTGGCGACCTCGCCGTCCGACACGTTCGCCTCGTTGGGCACCAGCATGGGCACGCCGAGCACGAGCATCCGGGACGGGTCGGCCAGCCGCCACTGCGCCCACATGCCGAGCACCGCCGGCTCGCCCTCGATGTCGGCCCAGCCGTTGCCCGCCAGATAGGTGTGGCCGACCTGCATGTTCGCGTCGCCCAGCCAGCGGGCGTACTGGCCGATCTGCGGGATGTGGTCGTCCCGGGAACCGACGAAGGCACCGAACGGCGGTTCGTGCTTCGGCGGCTGGACCGGCGGGCGGGCGGCGCCGCGCGGCTCGAAGGCGTCCGAGGAGAGGGCCTGCCGCTCGGCCTGGCTGAGCGGCGTCCCGGCCGGGACGCTGGCCGTGGCCGTCAGCAGCAGAGCGGCCGCGGCCAGCGTCAGGCGACCGATTCGCATGGTCTCTCCTCCGGGCGTTGCGAGAGGGGCGGGACGGCGACGACGGGGACGGACCGTGGCGTCACGTTCGCCGACAGTAGGGCCGCCGGAGGGAAGGAAAGGCGGATGTCACCCCAAAGTGGGCGATATTCGAACGCCGTCTGCCGCAACACCCGCCGGTACGCGCCCGTGTATCAGCTCTGTAACGTTCCGGCCGGGCTTGCGGGGCCTACCGCGGAGCGTCCGGCCTCCCGGCCGGGGAGCCGACGACGCAGGTGGGCGGGCGGGCGTGCGGGGCGGGCGTGCGCGGCCGGGCGCGCGGTCGACACCATGTGCGGGCGGCGATTCCGGGCTGACTCGCGCGCCCGGTGAAAGGTACGCTCCGGCCGTGTCCTGGAAGCCGCCGCGCGTACTCACCCCCCGGTCGATCCTGCCTGCCCTGGCGGTGATGCTGGTCCTTGCGGCCGGTGCGGCGGCGCACGCCAACAAGCCGGTGCCGTTCGGTGACCGGGTGGCGGGGCCGGGCGACGCCGAGGCGACCCCGGTGAACTCGCAGTCGGTCAGCTCGGCCGACCTGGACCTCAAGGTGGTCGGCCCCGGCCTGGAGGCCTACCACAAGACGACCGGCGAGCGGGCCTGGTCGTACAACCGCGAGGGCGCCGAGGCGCTCTACCTGGCGATGGCCGGCGACAACGCGATCGTGGTCTGGGACGACGGCCTGATCACCTCGGTGCGTCCGGGCGACCACGAGGTGCGCTGGCACCGCGCGGTGCCGGGCCTCGCGGACTACCTGCGAGCCGACGGCGAGCCGGGCGCCGACAAGCGCACCGAGGCACAGCGCAAGCAGGCCACCGCGCAGCGGGCGGCCGCCGCGCTGCACACCGTCCAGCGGGACGGCTCGCCCTGGCTGGCCGTGGTGACGCCGAACCTGACCATGGGCCTGCGCGATGCCGACGGCGACCTGCGCTACAACGACCGGCCCGCCAACGGCTGCCTCTACGACCCGCTGCGCACCGTCCACACCGACTACGCGGTGCTCATCCCGCGCAGCTGCACCAACAGCAACGGGCTGGCCGTCTCCGGCGGCATCACCGGCTACCGGCTGGACAGCAACGGCTGGGCGACGAGCACCGGCCCGGCCGCCACGGTCAAGGTGCTGGACGCCAGCCGGGTGGAGATCACCGACGGGCCGATCGTCCCGCCCAAGGTGTTCGATACCAAGGCTGCCGCGCCCGAGACGGCCTGCGGCAACCCGGACGCGCCGTTCGCCGCGGTCCGCCCCCAGGGCGGCTGCGCGGACCCGTCGGCGGGCCCGACCGCGGACGCCCCCGCCGGCACGGCCACCCCGGCGGCGCCGGCCGTCCCGACGGCCGCCGCGACCGACCAGCCGACGGCGGCGCAGCAGTAGCCGAGTCGCTTCGGGTACCCCCGGGCGGTCACGGCCCCGGGGCGTTTCGCGCGGCCCGGTAGACTGGCCGTCATGGCTATCTTCTCCGGGCAATAGCGGGCGGCGGCGCCCCTCTCCACCGCGCCGACCGTCGATGAAGCCCTCTTCCCGCCGCCCGGGCCCGTACCCGGCCGCCCGCCCACGTCCCAGGAGTAGTTCCCAGCCATGATTTCCGCCAACGCCCTTGAGTTGCGCGCCGGTGCCCGGATCCTGATCGAGTCCGCGAGCTTCAAGGTCGCCGCCGGCGACCGGATCGGTCTGGTCGGGCGCAACGGCGCCGGGAAGACCACGCTCACCAAGGTGCTGGCCGGCGAGGGCCTGCCGGCCGCCGGTACGGTCACCCGTTCGGGCGAGGTCGGCTACCTCCCGCAGGACCCGCGCACCGGTGACCTGGACGTCCTCGCCAAGGACCGCATCCTCTCCGCCCGCGGCCTCGACACCGTGCTGAAGAAGATGCGCGAGAACGAGGACCGGATGGCCAACGGCAAGGGCGCCACCCGGGACAACGCGATGAAGAAGTACGCCCGGCTGGAGACCGAGTTCCTCACCAAGGGCGGGTACGCCGCCGAAGCCGAGGCAGCCACCATCGCCGCCGCCTTGGGCCTGCCGGACCGCATCCTCGGCCAGCCGCTGCACACCCTCTCCGGTGGTCAGCGCCGCCGCGTCGAGCTGGCCCGGATCCTGTTCTCGGACTCCGACGTGCTGCTGCTCGACGAGCCCACCAACCACCTGGACGCGGACTCGATCGTCTGGCTGCGGGACTTCCTGAAGACCTACAAGGGCGGCTTCATCGTCATCTCGCACGACGTCGACCTGGTCGAGACGGTCGTCAACAAGGTCTTCTACCTGGACGCCAACCGCTCCTGCATCGACGTCTACAACATGGGCTGGAAGCAGTACCAGCAGCAGCGCGAGGACGACGAGAAGCGCCGCAAGCGCGAGCGGGCCAACGCCGAGAAGAAGGCCGCGACCCTGAACGCCCAGGCCGACAAGATGCGCGCCAAGGCGACCAAGACGGTGGCCGCGCAGAACATGGCCCGCCGTGCCGACAAGCTGCTCTCCGGTCTGGAGCAGGTCCGGATGAACGACAAGGTCGCCAAGCTGCGCTTCCCGGAGCCGGCTCCCTGTGGCAAGACCCCGCTGACCGCCAGCGGCCTGTCCAAGTCCTACGGCTCGCTGGAGATCTTCACCGACGTCGACCTGGCGATCGACCGGGGTTCCCGGGTCGTCGTGCTGGGTTTCAACGGCGCCGGCAAGACCACCCTGCTGCGGATGCTGGCCGGGGTGGAGGCGCCGGACACCGGGGAGGTCATCCCGGGCCACGGGCTGAAGATCGGTTACTACGCCCAGGAGCACGAGACGCTCGACGCGGACCGTTCCGTCCTGGAGAACATGCGCTCGGCCGCACCGGACACCGACCTGGTGCAGATCCGCAAGATCCTCGGCTCCTTCCTGTTCTCCGGCGACGACGTGGACAAGCCGGCCGGGGTGCTCTCCGGTGGTGAGAAGACCCGTCTGGCGCTGGCCACCCTGGTGGTCTCCTCCGCCAACGTGCTGCTGCTGGACGAGCCCACCAACAACCTCGACCCGGCCAGCCGCGAGGAGATCCTGGGCGCGCTGCGCGAGTTCTCCGGGGCGGTCGTGCTGGTCACCCACGACGAGGGCGCGGTCGAGGCGCTCGACCCGGAGCGGATCATCCTGCTGCCGGACGGTGTGGAGGACCTGTGGAACCCGTCCTACGCCGATCTGGTGTCGCTGGCCTGACCGGAAGTAGACGCCGCATCCGCTTGTCGGACCAGAAAATCTAGTCCTTTCGGCGTGTCCGGGAATGAAGTAGACCCGGATTCCGTTTAAGGACTTCCTGTCGGCCCGCCACTCGATCGTGGTCGGGCCGACGCTGCTGATCAGCCCTTTCACGACGAACGGCGGCACCCGCCCCGGGGCGTGCACTCTGCGTGAGCGCCCTGGTGCGCTCGGATCACCACCGCAGGACCACGCATTTGCGACATCGACCTTGTCGAATGGGTGGCCAGGACGCGGTGTATGGGTGATCATGGGAATCTGACCGAGCAACGCTACGAGGAGGCACGGGTGGCCGAGACTCTGAAAAAGGGCAGCCGGGTGACCGGTGCCGCGCGTGAGAAGCTCGCGGCCGATCTCAAGAAGAAGTACGACTCCGGGGCGAGCATTCGCGCTCTCGCGGAGGAGACCGGTCGTTCGTACGGCTTCGTGCACCGGATGCTGAGCGAGTCCGGAGTGATCCTCCGGGGCCGCGGTGGTGCCACGCGGGGCAAGAACAAGGCGACTGCCGGGGCCGGTTCCTGACGGTCCATCGGCCCATAGCTGGATGACGCGGCGGCACGGCGCCGACCGGGGAGACGACGGCTGACCGAAGCTGGGCGTCCGCCCTCGGGTCGAGTGGACCGGCCGCCGATCGTCATGTCCGGATCCCCGGGCTCCCGGCTCTCCGTCGATCTTTCCGGACCTGGGCCCTGCCCACGCGCGCCCAGGTTTGTTACCCTCCGGTAGCCAAGTCCCTCGCCACCGGAGGTCCCCGCATGACCGCCCCCGCCACCGACCCGCAGGCCCCGAGCTGGGAGCGGGACGGCGTCCGCCTGGAGATCGACGGCGAACTCGCCGTCGTCACCCTCTGTCAGCCCAAGCGGCGCAACGCCCAGTCGCCCGCGCTCTGGCGCGCCCTCACCGCCGCCGGGCGCGAACTGCCCGGCAGCGTCCGGGTGGTGCTGCTGCGCGCCGAGGGCGTCTCCTTCTCCGCCGGGCTGGACCGGGCCATGTTCACCGCCGAGGGCATCCCCGGCGAGCCCACCTTCCTCCAGCTCGCGGGCTCCGGTGACAAGGAGCTGGACGACACCATCGCCTCCTACCAGGAGGCCTTCACCTGGTGGCGCCGTTCCGACCTGGTCTCCATCGCCGTCGTCCAGGGCCACGCCGTCGGCGCGGGCTTCCAGCTCGCCCTCGGCTGCGACCTGCGGGTGGTCGCCGACGACGTGCAGTTCGCCATGAAGGAGACCTCGCTCGGCCTCGTCCCCGACCTGGCCGGAACCAAGCCGCTGGTCGAACTCGTCGGCTACGCCCGGGCGCTGGAGATCTGCGCGACCGGCCGCTGGGTCGGCGCCGAGGAGGCCGCCGCGATCGGGCTGGCCAACCTGGCCGTCCCCGGTGCCGAGCTGGACGCCACCGCCCGTGACCTGGCCGCCGCCCTGCTGGCCGCGCCGCGCGGCGCCGTCATCGAGACCAAGGCGCTGCTGCAGGGGGCCTCCGGGCGCTCCTTCGACGAACAGCGTTCCGCCGAGCGGGTGGCGCAGGCGCGCCGGCTGCGGGAGCTCGCGGGAATCGGCGACTGAATCGGTAGGCCGTTCGTGGAAGGCCCGGCCCCGGGGAACACCCGGGGCCGGGCCTTCGGCGTTCCCCGGACTGCTCCCGGTGGTGCTCCCGGCGGGCGGGGAACGTGGCGAAATGTCAGAGTTGGGGAGGTTTGCGATATAGCTGGAGCCGTACGACGGGAGATTCGCCCCATGCCTGACACTCCGACGCCCGCGACCCTGCACAAGAACCCCGGCCACGCCCCCACCCCCGGTCCGCCCGGAGCCAAGCCCGGCCCCGGCACGGGCGGCGGCGGGGACGGCGGTCGGCCCGTCGGCGAGCGCGGCCGAACGGCGCTGGCCGTCGGGGTGGTCGAGAAGATCGCCGGGATGGCCGCCCGGGAGGTCTCCGGCATCCACGCCCTGGGCTCCGGGCTGGCCCGTACCTTCGGGGCGATGCGGGACCGGGTGCCCGGCGGCAAGTCCAGCATCGGCCGCGGCATCAAGGCCGAGGTCGGCGAGAAGCAGACCGCGATCGACATCGCCCTGGTGGTCGAGTACGGCGTGGTGATCCCCGAACTGGCCCGGCAGGTGCGGGAGAACATCATCGACGCGGTGGAGCGGATGACCGGCCTGGAGGTCGTCGAGGTCAACATCGCGGTCAACGACGTCCACCTCCCGGACGAACCGGAGTTCGAGGAGGAAGAGGAGCCGATCACGGCGCCGGGGCAGCGGCCCAAGCTCAAGTGACACCCTGCCGCGGGGATCGGTCAAGGTGTTCGGCGGAGGACGAGGGAGTAGCGGATGAACCTGGCCATGGTCGGCCTGGTGGTGGGCATGGCCCTCGGCTTCGCCGGGTACTTCGGCGGGTTCGCGGCGTTCCTGCTGGTGGCGGCGCTCGGGCTGGTCGGCTTCGTGGTCGGGCGGTTACTGGAGGGCGACATCGAGCTGGGCGACCTCGGGGACCTGCTCCGCGGCCGTGACCGGCGGCGGTGATGGGGCCCTCCGGGTCCGCCGCCGCTGTTGTGCCGGGCCGGCGGGGGCGGCTGCGGGTCTCGGAGCGCGTCTACGCCCGGATCGCGGACCAGGTCGCGCGGGAACTGCTGGCGGAGGTCTGGGCCGGGCGGTCGGCGAAGGGGGCGCCGCCCCGGGTGTCGGTGGCGGTGCCGGGCAGCACGGTGACCGTGCGGGTGGCCGTTGAGCTGCCGCTTCCGGCCGACCTCGCCCGGCTGGCCGCCCGACTGCGGGAGCAGATCGGGGCGCAGATGGCGGGGTTGACCGGGACCAGGGTGGCCGAAGTGGTCGTCGTGGTGGAGAAGCTGGTCATCCGGGGAGCGCTGTGAGCGGAGATCAGGAGTCCCCGGAGGCCGTGCAGAAGGTGCCCAGGCTGCGGGCGAGCCGGGCCGGGGCGGCGGCGCTGGTCGCCACGGTGGTGCTGGTGGTGGCGGGAGCACTGCTGTACGACGTGATCGCGGTGCGGGTCGGGCAGCCGGCCAAGCGGTGGCGGGCGCAGATCGCGGACGAGCTGGCGTCACGTCACCTCGACGACCTGTGGGTGCTGGTGGGGGCGGGGGCCGCGACCCTGCTCGGCGGGTGGCTGCTCTGGCTGGCGATCGTGCCCGGGCTGCGGCGGTGGCTGGTGCTGCGGCCGTACGGGGGGACGAGCGCGGCCATCGACAAGGGCGGGATCGGGCATCTGTTGGCGGACCGGGCGGCGGGGCTGGACGGCATCGACCACCTGCGGAGCCAGGTGGGGCGGCGGAGGATCCGGGTGACGGTGAGCGGGTCGGCCGATCCGGCGTTGGTGCAGCGGCAACTACGGGAGGAGTTGGAGCGGGTGGGGTTGGCGCGGCCGTTGCGGCTGGATGTTAAGACGACGGGGGGGCCGATGGCCGGTGGGGTGGGGGAGGGGGCGGCGGGGTGACTCGAACGGTCGTCAACCGGGTGCTGTTGGGGGTGGTGGGGGTCGTTGTGCTGGGGGTCGGGGTGCTGGTGCTCGCCGGTGGGCTCGACCTGTACCGGCGGTTGGGCGTGGATCCGCCGAGCTGGTGGCCGCTCACCTCGCCCGACCAGCCGGTGGTCAGCGAGCGGTCGCGGGGGCGGTGGGCCGGTTCGTCCTGGTGGTGGCCGACGGTGATCGGGGGGCTCTCGGTGCTGGTGGTCGGGATGGCGTGGTGGCTGGTGGCACAGCTGCGGCGGACCGGGCTGTCGAGCATCGCGGTGCCCACGCCGGGGGTGGGCGGCCTGCGGCTGCGGGTGAGCGCGCGGGCGCTGGAGGAGGCGCTGGAGAACGGGACGGCGGTGCTGCCGGAGGTCGAGCGGGCGGGAGTGCGGCTGGTGCGGGCGCCGCGGCATCCCCGGCTGCGGGGGGCTGTACGGCTGACGCCGGGTGGGGACCCGGTCGGGCTGGTGGAGCACTTCGAGGACGGGCCCCGGACGGACGCCCTGGGGAGCCTGGGGCTGGCGGAGCTGCCGGCCGACCTGCGGATCCGGGTGTTGCAGCGGGCCCCCGTCGAGCGCCGGCGCTGGTTCCGAGGACGTCGGCGTCGGCGGGGGCACCCGAGGGTGGTGTAGGCGGGGGCGTCCTCGGGGTGTGCCTAGAGGGAACGGAGCGCGCCGCCGTCGACCGGGACCATGATGCCGGTCAGGTAGGAGGCGGCGGGGGAGAGCAGGAAGGCGGCGACCCTGCCGAACTCCTCCGGGGTGCCGTAGCGGCCGAGCGGGATGTTGGCGCTGTGCTGGGCGCGGACGGCCGCCGGGTCGGGGGCGAGGGAGTCGAGCTCGCGGACCCGGTCGGTGTCGATCCGGGCCGGGAGCAGGCCGAGCACCCGGATGCCGCGGGGGCCGAGCTCGTCGGCGAGGGCCTTGGCGGCCATGGCCAGGCCGGGGCGCAGGCCGTTGGAGATGCCCAGGCCGGGGACCGGCTGGCGGACCGAACTGGAGAGCACGAAGCCGATCACGCCGCCGGAGCGGAGATCGGCGGCGGCGGTGCGGGCGATCCGCAGGGCGCCGAGGAAGACCGATTCGAAGGCGTCGCGCCAGGCGGACTCGGGGGTGGTCTCCACCGGGCCGGCCTGGGGGCCGCCGACGCTGATCAGGATGCCGTCGAGGCGGCCGAAGCGGTCGTGGGCCTCGGCGATCAGGCGTTCGGCGGTGTCGGGGGCGGCGTTGTCGGCGACCAGGCCGTGGGCGGTGCCGAGGGCGTTCAGTCCGGTGACGGCGGCGTCGACGGCCTGCTGGGTGCGGCCGCTGATGAGGACGCGGGCGCCGTCGGCGGCGAGTTCGCGGGCGGCGGCGAGGCCGAGGCCTCGGGTGGCGCCGGTGACGATGTAGGCCTTGTCCTTGAGTCCTAGATCCATGGGGACATCTTGCCGGGCCGTGTGGGTGTTCGTGGGTGGGTGGGTGCTGGGGGCGGGGTGGTTCTTGTTGCGGGCGCGCGGGCTGGCGTTGACGTGTGCGGCAAGGTTTACGGTCGTTGACGGCTGTACGGGAGGAGTGGTTCAGCGTGCGGATCGGGGAGTTGGCGGAGCGGGCGGGGACGACCACGCGGGCGTTGCGGTACTACGAGCAGTTGGGTTTGTTGCCGGCCCGGCGGGCGGGCAACGGGTACCGGGCGTACGACGAGGGGGATCTGCGGCTGTTGCGGGAGATCCGGATGCTGCAGGACTTCGGGTTCGGGTTGGAGGAGACCCGGCCGTTCGTGGAGTGCCTGCGGGCCGGGCACCCGGAGGGGGATTCGTGTCCGGCGTCGCTGGAGGTGTATCGGCGGAAGCTGGCCGAGTTGGACGAGTGCATCGCGAAGTTGCAGGACGTGCGGCAGCAGGTGGCCGGGCAGTTCGAGCGGGCGGTGCGGGCGCGGGACGAGCTCGCGGCTTCCGAGCAGCCACCGGTGTGTGAACTGACGAAGGAGTAGGCGATGGTGGAGAGCGCGGGCGTGCCGGCGGTGACGGACGAGACGTTCGCCGCGGAGGTGTTGGCGGCGGAGGGGCCGGTGCTGGTGGACTTCACGGCGGACTGGTGCCCGCCGTGCCGGATGATGGCGCCGGTGCTGGCGGACATCGCTCGGGAGGAGGCGCACCGGCTGCGGGTGGTGAGCGTGGACGTGGACCGCAATCCGCGGACGCAGGCGGCGTACGGAGTGCTGTCGATGCCGACGCTGATGGTGTTCCGGGGTGGGCAGCCGGTGCGGTCGGTGGTGGGGGCGCGGGCGAAGGCGCGGTTGTTGCGGGAGCTGGAGGGTGTGATCTAGGCCGGGATGGCGTCGAGGGGGACCTCGGGTTCGGCGGCCTGCTTGGCGCGGTCCTTGGCTTCGCGGCGGATGAGGACCCAGACACCGACCGGGATCATCGCGGTGAACAGCCACCACTGGATGGCGTAGGCCATGTGCGGGCCGATGTCGGAGTGGTTGGGCTCGGGGATCAGCTGGGGCTGGTCGGCCGGGGCCGGGGTGGTGCCGGTGAGTTCGAGGTAGCCGCCGAGGAGGGTGGTGCCGGTCTCCTTGGCCTGCTGTTCGGTGTTGATCAGGTTGAACTGGCGGGCGGGCAGGCCGGCCCGGTCCTTGACGAAACCGCCGCTGCTGCCGGCGGTCTCGTCGGGGCGCAGGCGGCCGGTGAGGGTGACCTCGCCGGTGGGAGCGGCCGGGACGGGCGGGTACTCGGTGGCGCCGTCGCCGGAGGGGACCCAGCCGCGGTTGACCAGGACGGTGCCCTTGCCGTCGGAGAGCTTCAGCGGGGTGACGACGAAGTAGCCGATGGTCCCGTTGGAGTCGGTCCGCTTGCGGACCACGAACTCGTGTGCCGGGTCGTACTGCCCGGTGGCCGTCACGGCGTGCCAGGTGACGTCCTCGGGCACCGCGGAACCGGGGGCCGGCGACAGGGTGTCGTAGGGCTCCGGCGAGGCGGTGAGGGCCTTGCCGATCAGCTCGTTCCGGGCCACCCGCGCCTCGTGGCGGTGCAGCTGCCAGAAACCCAGCTTGATCGTCGCGGGGATCAGCAGCAGCGCGATCAGCATGGTGATCAGCCACTGCCGGGTCAGCAGAAAACGGTACACATGGGAACCGTACGCCGACCTCACACCCGCCTCACGCACCGGGGTGCGGGGCGACCTCGCGCAGCAACTGGAGGAAGGCGTCCTCGCCGACCACCGGCGTGCCGACCTCGCGGGCCTTGCGGGCCTTGCCGCTCCAGCTGTTCGGCTCGTTGGTGACCAGGAGGCTGGTGAGCCGGCTCACCGAGGCGGCGATGTGCAGGCCGGCCTCGACGGTGCGGTCCTCCAGCACCTCGCGGTCGGTGGCGGTGTCGCCGGTGAAGGCCACCCTCATGCCCTGGACCAGGGGCTTGCCGTCCTCCCAGCGCCCGGGGTTGGGGTACGGGCAGGGCGGGCGCTTCTTGGCCTGACGGTACTGGGCACCGGTCCAGTTGCCGCGGGCGGGGGTGGCGGGGTCGTCCTCGCCGAGGTCGGTGACCGCGACGCAGGTCTGGAGCGGGAGGGGCACACCGCCCAGACGGGCCAGGTGCAGGCTGGGGCGGAAGGCCTCGGCGAGTACCCGGGCGTCGTCCAGGGCGTTGTGGGCGTGGCGCTGCTGGACGCCGAAGTGGGCCGCGAGCGAGGCGAGTTTGCCGTTGGGCAGCGGCAGACGCAGGTCGCGGGAGAGGACCATGGTGCACAGTCGCTGCTCGACCGGGGCGCGGCGGCCGGCCCGGGAGAACTCGCGGGAGATCATGTTCCAGTCGAAGAGCGCGTTGTGGGCGACCAGGACACGGCTCTCCAGGCGCGCGGCGAACTCGTCGGCGATCTGGGGGAAGGTCGGGGCGGAGGAGAGCAGTTCGGCGGTGAGGCCGTGGATCCACACCGGGCCCGGGTCCCGTTCGGGGTTGACCAGGGTGTACCAGTGGTCGGTGACCTCGCCGTCCTGGTCCAGCTGGTAGACGCCCGCCGAGATGACGCGGTCGGAGCGGCCGAGACCGGTGGTCTCGACGTCGACGACCGCGAAGCCCTCGGCGGGGGCGGCGGAGCGCTGGGCGGGGACCGGGACGGTCCGCGGCGCGCCGTACGTCTCGGGCTGGATCGGTTGCATGGTCCAACAGGATAAGGGGAGCGGTGGCCGGGGCTGGTCGGAATGTTGCCACCGGGGGGCCGGAATAGAGTGGTCGGCGGGGGCGTCGTACATCTGGTCGAGATCGTTTCCGGCCTTCTGGCCGGATTTGTGTGAGGAAGAACGCATGCGCGCCACTGTGATCCACGGACCCAACGACATCCGGATCGAAGAGGTACCGGACCCGGCGATCCAGCACCCGACGGACGTGGTGGTCCGGGTGGTGAACGCCTGCATCTGCGGCAGCGACCTGTGGGCCTACCGCGGGGTGGCGCAGCGGGTGGCCGGGCAGCGGATCGGGCACGAGTTCCTCGGTGTGGTCGAGGAGGTCGGCGCCGAGGTCCGGGGCTTCGCGAAGGGCGACCTGGTGGTGGCACCCTTCGTCTGGTCGGACGGGGTCTGCGAGTTCTGTCAGGAGGGCCTGCAGACCTCCTGCCCGCACGGCGGGTTCTGGGGGCAGGTCGGCTCGGACGGTGGCCAGGGCGAGGCGGTGCGGGTGCCGTTCGCGGACGGGACGCTGGTGAAGCTGCCGAAGGAGGCGGCGGGCGACGAGAAGCTGCTGCCGGGGCTGCTGGCGCTGTCCGACGTGATGTCCACCGGGCACCACGCGGCGGTCTCCGCCCGGGTGCGTCCGGGCGCGACGGTCGCGGTGGTCGGCGACGGCGCGGTGGGCCTGTGCGGTGTGCTGGCGGCACACCGGCTGGGTGCGGGCCGGATCATCGCGCTGGGCCGGCACCCCGCCCGGACCGAGCTGGCCCGGCGCTTCGGGGCGACCGACGTGGTGGCCGAGCGCGGGGACGCGGCGGTCGAGGCGGTGAAGGAGCTGACCGGCGGCCTGGGCGCCCACGCGGTGCTGGAGGCGGTCGGCACCGAGGAGTCGATGCGGACGGCGATCTCGATCGCCCGGGACGGTGGCTCGGTCGGTTACGTGGGTGTGCCGCACGGCGGCAGCGCGGGCGTCGACATCGGTCAGATGTTCGGCCGAAACGTTTCGCTGAACGGCGGTGTCGCCCCGGCCCGCGCGTACATCCCCGAGCTGCTGCCGGACGTGCTGTCCGGGGCCATCGAGCCCGGGCTCGTGTTCGACCGCACGGTGGACCTGGACGGGGTGCCGGACGGCTACCGGGCGATGGACGACCGCTCGGCGCTGAAGGTCCGGATCGCGTTCTGACGCGCTGACGCACTGGTCTCACGGCACTGGCCTGTACCGCACCCCACCAAGCGGGGCGGCACAGGCCAGTGTTCGTTGGTGCTGGGGTCAGACGTAGTAGCCGAAGACGTCGGCGATGAGGTGGGTGGTGTTCCAGGAGCCGTTGAGGAGGTTGACCTTGCCGTCGGGGCCGAGGGGGACGACGACGAGCCTGGGGGTGGTGACTCCGCTGGTGGTCCAGTTGAGGTTGCTGGAGGTGGGCTGCGGGGAGCCGCCGGCCCAGGCGGTGAGGTGTCCGCCGCCGTCGGTCTCGGTCGCGGTCACGTTGAGGACGACGGCCTAGGCGCCCTGCGGGACGCCGGAGCGGCCGGTGACCTGGAGGCTGACGATCTATGAGTGGCTGGAGGTTACCACCACGAATCCCCCGCCATCGAGCGAGTTGTGAGGAGCCGGCATGGGCCGTCCGCACGGTTTCTTTTCAGCCAATTGGATAGTGCGATGGGGTGAACGACTGACTGATCGCCGTGAACCCCTTTCGGGGCGGGCGCGACGCTCCTAGCATTGCGCGGCGCGACCAGGCGTGTGACGCCCCTCACGTTCGACCGTTCCACTTGGGCGACGCTACGTATCCGAAGGAGTGAGGAGACAGAGTGGATTCGCCGCCGATCACCACTGCCGCTACGGAAGCCCAACTCATCGACGACAGCGAGGAGTTCCGTGCCCTGCGGCGCTCGTTCCGGAGCTTCGCCTTCCCGGTCACCATCGGCTTCGTGCTCTGGTACCTGCTCTACGTCCTGCTCTCCTGCTACGCGCCCGACCTGATGGGCACCACGGTCCTCGGGCGCGTCAACGTGGCCCTGGTGCTCGGGCTGCTGCAGTTCGTCACCACCTTCGCCATCGCCGCCTGGTACGCCCGCTACGCGGACCGGCGGATCGACCCACCCGCCGCCGCGATCCGCGAGGCCCACGGTGCCGTCGTCCACGCTCCCCGGGAGTCCGCCGAATGATCGTGCTCGCCAGCTCCGCCACCGAGCACCGCGGCCTGACCATGACCCTGTTCGGACTCTTCGTGGCGGCCACCCTGGTCATCACCGTCTGGGCCGGGCGGCAGAACCGCAGCGCCTCCGACTTCTACGCCGGCGGCCGGGGCTTCACCGGCTTCCAGAACGGTCTGGCCATCTCCGGCGACTACATGTCCGCCGCCTCCTTCCTCGGCATCGCCGGGCTGATCGCGCTCAACGGCTACGACGGCTTCCTCTACTCGATCGGCTTCCTGGTCGCCTGGCTGGTCGCGCTGCTGCTGATCGCCGAGCCGCTGCGCAACTCCGGCCGGTTCACCATGGCGGACGTGCTCGCGTTCCGGATGCGCCAGCGCCCGGTGCGCACCGCGGCCGGGGTGTCCACCATCGTGGTGTCGATCTTCTACCTGCTCGCCCAGATGGTCGGCGCCGGGGCGCTGGTGACTCTGCTGCTGGGGGTCACGGGGGAGGGGGCCAAGCGCTGGACCATCCTCGCGGTGGGCGCACTGATGATCATCTACGTGGTGATAGGGGGTATGAAGGGCACCACCTGGGTGCAGATCGTCAAGGCGGTGCTGCTGATAGTCGGCGCCGCGCTGATGACCGTCCTGGTGCTCGCCAAGTACCACTTCAACCCCTCGGAGCTGCTCGGCGCGGCCGCCTCCGCGAGCGGCAAGGGCGCGGCCTTCCTCGAACCCGGGCTGAAGTACGGGGCCAGCAGCACCTCCAAGCTCGACTTCATCAGCCTGGGGATCGCGCTGGTGCTCGGCACCGCCGGCCTGCCGCACATCCTGGTCCGCTTCTACACCGTCCCCACCGCCAAGGCGGCTCGGAAGTCGGTGCTCTGGGCGATCGGCATCATCGGCGTCTTCTACCTGATGACCCTGGCGCTCGGCTTCGGTGCGGCGGCGCTGGTCGGCCGCAGCGGAATGGTGGCCGTCGAGGGCAAGACGCCGTCCGGGAACACCGCGGCGCCGCTGCTCGCCGAACAACTCGGCGGCGGCTCCGGGACCACCGGCGGGGCGATCATGCTCGCGGTGATCTCGGCGGTGGCCTTCGCCACCATCCTCGCGGTGGTCGCCGGGCTCACTCTGGCCTCCTCGGCCTCCTTCGCACATGACCTGTACGCCAACGTGATCCGGCGCGGGCAGGCCGGCGAGCGGGAGGAGGTGCTGTCGGCGAAGTGGGCCGCCGTCGGGATCGGCGCGGTCGCCATCGTGCTCAGCCTCTACGCGGGCAAGCTCAGCACCGCGGCCCTGGTCGCGCTGGCCTTCGCGGTGGCCGCTTCGGCGAACCTGCCGACCCTGCTCTACTCGCTGTTCTGGAAGCGCTTCACCACCACCGGCGCGGTCAGCTCGGTCTACGCGGGCCTGATCTCCTCGGTGGTGCTGGTGGTGTTCTCCCCGGTGCTGTCCGGGGGCAGGAATTCCCTCTTCCCGAACACCGATTTCCACTGGTTCCCGCTGGAGAACCCCGGCCTGGTCTCCATCCCGGTCGGCTTCCTGGCCGGCTGGCTGGGCACCCTGCTGTCCAAGGAGCGACCCGACCCGGCGAAGTACGCTGAACTGGAGGTCCGCTCGCTCACCGGGCTGGGCGCCCACTGATCGTCCCGTGATGACTATGCTGGCCCGGCCCCCGCCGCGACGGTTGGCCGGGCCGGCCGCATTTCGGGAAGGGACGCACGTGCTGCTCGACACCTTCGGACGACAGGCCGTCGACCTGCGGGTCTCCCTGACCGACCGGTGCAACCTCCGCTGCACCTACTGCATGCCGGAGGAAGGCCTGCAGTGGCTGGCCAAGCCCGACCTGCTGACCGACGAGGAGATCGTCCGGCTGGTCGGCCTGGCCGTACGGGACCTGGGCGTGCGCGAGGTCCGCTTCACCGGCGGCGAGCCGCTGCTGCGTCCCGGGCTGGTCGCCGTCGTGGCCGCCTGCTCGGAGCTGGAGCCGCGCCCCGAGCTGTCGCTGACCACCAACGGCATCGGACTGGCCCGCACCGCGACGGCACTGCGCGAGGCCGGGCTCGACCGGGTCAACGTCTCGCTGGACACCCTCGACCCCGAGGTGTTCCTCACGCTCACCCGCCGCCGGCGCCACCAGGACGTGCTGGACGGGCTGGCCGCGGCCGAGGCGGCCGGGCTGGCCCCGGTGAAGCTGAACGCTGTGCTGATGCGCGGGGTGAACGACCACGAGGCGGCCGACCTGCTGGCCTGGTGCCTGGAACGGGGCTACGAGCTGCGCTTCATCGAGCAGATGCCGCTGGACGCCCAGCACGGTTGGGACCGCTCGTCGATGGTCACCGCGGCGGAGATCCTGGACCTGCTGGCCGCCCGCTTCACGCTCACCCCGGAGCCGTCCGCGGGCCGGGGCGCGGCGCCCGCCGAGCGCTGGGTGGTGGACGGCGGGCCGGGCCGGGTCGGCGTGATCGCCTCGGTCACCCGGCCGTTCTGCCGGGCCTGCGACCGGACCCGGCTGACCGCCGACGGGCAGGTGCGCAACTGCCTGTTCGCGACCGGGGAGACCGACCTGCGCACCGCGCTGCGCTCGGGGGCGGACGACGCGGAGCTGGCCGCGCTGTGGCGGGCGGCGATGTGGGGCAAGAAGGCCGGGGCCGGGATCGATGCCCCGGAGTTCCACCAGCCCGAGCGGCCGATGTCGGCGATCGGGGGCTAACCCGGCTGCTCGGTCTCGGGCCCCTCAGGAGTCTCGGGGTAGTCGGCGAAGGCGACGACCTCCTTGAGGAAGCCGCGCACGCCCAGGAACTGGGACAGGTGCTCGCGGTGCTCCTCGCAGGCCAGCCAGGTCTTGCGGCGGTCCGGGGTGTGCAGCTTGGGGTTGTTCCACACCAGCACCCAGTGGGCGTCCGCCCGGCAGCCTTTGGCGGAGCAGATCGGCGTCTGCGGCGTGTCCATCGGGGTCGTCCTCGGTGCTCGGCGGATCGATCGTCGCCGTCAGTCTTTCACGCGGCCTCGGCCCGTCCGGATCCGGGCATGGCGACGCCGGGCAGCCACGGGGGGAGCCGCCCGGCGTCGGTCCGTCGCTCCGACGGGGGATGCGGAGCGCGTACGCAGTATGTCACGCCGAGACCCCCGGATGGGGAGGTCTTGCATGATTAATCTGAGCTTCTTTTGAGCTTTCGCCAAGTCGATTCGGGCTCAACCCCCACGAATCGGATGGTCAGTTCGCGTCCTGTGAAGTTTCGGTGCCAGCGGCCTTTGCATGTCCTGTACCAGTCGACGCACCAGCCCCACCCGTACCACCGGGGCCGAGCATCAGCGGGGTGTCGTGCGGGATGTCGAAGGTGCTCGGCAGACCCGGCGCCCGCTCCCGGCCCGCGTTGGCGATCAGCACCGCGAAGTACGGCAGCAGCACGCCGCCCGCCAGCGCGGCGAGGGCCAGCCACCGCTGGACGTCCCACAGCACCACCGCGAGCAGCACGCAGAGCGTGCGGATCAGCATCGAGATGACGTAACGGCGCTGACGCCCCCGGACGTCCTCGCTGAGGCTGCTGCGAGCCCCTGTGATCCGGTAGACCTGCCCGCCGTCGGCGCTCTTGCCCATGTGTCCTACCGCCCTCGTCCACGCACCCGCGCCGTGCCGCGCGGCCTCCTCACGGTACGCCCGGGCGCCGGGCACGACGAGACCGGGTGGGCGGGGCCCACCCGGTCGGGCGTGATACGGGAGCCGTCCGGCCGCAGGTGGTCTGTCTCTGGGGTTTTGCCGCGACCCCGGCAAGGATCACAGGGACAGCCGCCTAGGAGCGGCGGGAGAGGTACTGCGGGGGGACGGCGTCGGTGAGCCAGACGCCGTTCTCGCTGAGCCGGAACTCGTGGCCGGCCGCCGCCATCGCGGCCGCGTGCACGGTCAGCACCACCGGGCGGCCGTGCCGGGCGCCGACCCGGGTCGCGGTCTCGGTGTCGGCCGACAGGTGCACGTCCTGGCGGGCCATCGGGCGCAGGCCCTCGCGGAAGATCGACGCCAGGTGGCGGTCGGCGGTGCCGTGGTACAGCACGTGGGGCGGCTCGGTGGCGGTCAGGCCGAGGTCGACCGCCACCGTGTGGCCCTGGTTGGCGCGGATCGAGAGACCGTCCGGCGAGTACCCGAACCGGCGCTTGGTGTTGGCGGCCACGACGTGGTCCAGCTCGGCCCGGGTGACCGGCCTGCCCTTCGCCGCGAGGGCGGCGAGCAGGGCGTCGATCCGTACCCAGCCGGACTCGTCCAGTGTGACCCCCACCAGCTCCGGTTCGTGCCGCAGGATGCGCGACAGCATCTTGCTCGTTCTGACCAGCCGCTTCTCGTCCATCATGTCTCTCGTATCCCCCCGTCGGTCAGTGGCTATGAGGCCTGGCTGACCGAACTCATGTTGAAGTCCGCGACACGCACGGGTGGCATCGCGGTGCGGGTGAACCAGTCGCTCCACTCGCGGGGCAGGCAGCGCTCCGTGCGGCCCACCTCGGTGATCCGGCCGAGCAGGTCGACCGGGGACTCGTTGAACCGGAAGTTGTTGACCGCGCCGACCACCTCGCCGTTCTCCACCAGGTACACGCCGTCCCGGGTGAGGCCGGTGAGCAGCAGCGTCGCCGGGTCCACCTCGCGGATGTACCAGAGGCAGGTGAGCAGCAGGCCGCGCTCGGTGCGGGCGATCATCTCGTCCAGGGTCGGCGCGGACTCCGGGCCGACCGTCTCCAGCACCAGGTTGTCGATCGCCGGGCGCAGCGGCAGGCCGGTGAGGCCGGCCGAGTGGCGGCTGGTGATCAGCTCGGCCAGCACGCCCTCGCGGATCCACTCGGTGGCGGTGATCGGCTCGCCGTTGTCGAAGACCGAGACGTCGCCGCCGCTGCGGTGCGCCAGCACGAACGGGACGGCCTCCAGGCCCTCCTCGTGCGGGTCGGAGCGCAGCGTCAGCGGCAGGCCGGCGAGCTTGTCGCCGATCCGGGTGCCGCCGCCGGGCTTGGAGAAGACGGTGCGGCCCTCGTGGGCGTCGCGGCCGCCGGAGGACCAGCTGAGGTAGACCATCAGGTCGGCCACGGCCGAGGGCGGCAGCAGCGTCTCGTACCGCCCGGCCGGCAGGTCGACCTTGCGGGCGCCCCAGCCGAGGCGCTTGGTCAGCTCGGTGTGCAGGGCCTCGACGTCGATGTCGTTGAAGTCCTGGGTGGCGGCGCCGACCCAGGCCGAGCCGGACAGGTCGGCGGTCTTGGCGTTGATCTCGACCATGCCGGTGGCCTGGTCGTGGCGCAGCCGCAGGCCGGTGGAGCTGCCCAGGTAGCTGGTGGTGATCTCGTGCCGGGCGAAGCCGTACAGCAGCTCGCCCCGCGCGGCGGCGCGGGCGAAGGCCTCGCCGAGGGCCGGGCCGAAGGCGTCGAACACCTCGATCGAGGTCTCCGCGGGCGGCTGGGTGAAGTGCGGGGAGGGCGGCTGGTCGGCGACCAGCGGCTGGGCGTCCTCGGCCGGGCCGGCCGCGCGGGCGGCCGCTTCGGCGGCCCGGACCAGGTCCTCGACGTCCTCGGCGGTGACGGCCTCGCGGGAGACCACGCCGGAGGCGGTGCCCTCGGCGCCGGCCACGGTGGCGATCACGGTGAGGCGACGGCTGCGGGTGACCCCGTTGGTGGTCAGCGCGCCCCCCGGCTTGTTTCCAGGGGCGGCCCAGCGCAGGTTGGCGGTGGACTCCTCGTCGGCGATCACCACGCAGCCGTCGGCGCGGGAGAGGCCGAGTGCCAGCTCGACGAGTTCGTGGGGCTGCGTCGCGGTCATCAGTGACCCGCCTCCTGCTGGGTGTTGAGCACGTTGACGTTGCGGAACAGCGCCGACGGGCAGCCGTGGCTGACCGCCGCGATCTGGCCGGGCTGCGCCTTGCCGCAGTTGAAGGCGCCGCCGAGGACGTAGGTCTGCGGGCCGCCGACCGCCGCCATCGAGCCCCAGAAGTCGGTGGTGGTGGCCTGGTAGGCGAAGTCCTTGACCTGGCCGGCGAGTTCGCCGTTCTTGATGGCGTAGGCGCGTTGCCCCGTGAACTGGAAGTTGTACCTCTGCATGTCGATCGACCACGAACGATCGCCGACGATGTACAGGCCGTTCTCCACCCCGGCGAACAGGGCCTCGGTGTCCGGGCCGTCGGCGGCGGGCTGGAGCGAGACGTTGGCCATCCGCTGCACCGGGACGTGCGCCGGGGAGTCCGCGAAGGCGCAGCCGTTGGAGCGCTTGAAGCCCTTCAACTTGGCCATGCCGCGGTCGAGTTGGTAGCCGACCAGGATGCCGTCCTTGATCAGGTCCCAGGACTGGGTGGCCACGCCCTCGTCGTCGTAGCCGATGGTGGACAGGCCGTGCTCGGCGGTGCGGTCGCCGGTGACGTGCATCAGCTCGGAGCCGTACTTGAGGGTGCCGAGCTGGTCGAAGGTGGCGAAGGAGGTGCCGGCGTAGGCGGCCTCGTAGCCGAGCGCGCGGTCCAGCTCGGTGGCGTGGCCGATCGACTCGTGGATGGTCAGCCAGAGGTTGGACGGGTCGATGACCAGGTCGTAGCGGCCCGCCTCGACGCTCGGCGCCTTCATCTTCTCGGCCAGCAGGACGGGCAGTTCGGCGATCTCCGCGTCCCAGTCCCACTCGCCGCCGGTCAGGCTCCGTCCATCGGGGGACGACCCCCGGACCCCCGTGAGGAATTCGTAGCCGCGGCCGACCGGTGGGGCCAGGGTGCGCATCGAGTCGAAGGCGCCGGTGCGCTCGTCGACCGAGGTGGCCTCCAGGTCGGAGTAGAGCCGGATCCGCTGCTGGGTCGTCATGGTGCCCGCGGTGTCGGCGTAGAACTTGTTCTCCTGGACGGTCAGCAGGGCCGCCTGGACGTGCGAGACGCCCTGGGCGGCCAGCAGCCGGGAGCTGCGTTCGGCGAGCAGGGCGCTCTTCTCCGCGTCCGGCACCTCGAAGGGGTTGACCTCGTACGCGGAGACCCAGGTGACGTCCCGGTGGACGGGCTCGTCGGCCAGCTCGACCCGCTCGGTGGAGCCGGCCGCCCGGCTGATCCCGCCGGAGAGCCGGGCCACCGCGACGGCCTGGGCGGCGACCTTCGCCGCGGCCTCCGGAGTCAGGTCCACCCCGGCGGCGAAGCCCCAGGCGCCGTCCAGCAGGACGCGGACGGCGAAGCCCAGCTGCACGCTGTCGGAGGTTCCCGCCGGACGGGCGTCGCGCAGCCGCCAGGAGGCGCTGCGGACCCGCTCCAGGCGGAAGTCGGCGTGGCTCGCGCCGAGTTCACGGGCCCGGGTGAGGGCGGCGTCGGCGAGGGTGCGCAGCGGGAGGGCGAGGAACAGCGGGTCGACGGCGCGTCCGTGCGGGGCGCCGGCGCTGTCGGCCGGAGGGATCGGAGGCAATCGGGCTCCCAGGTCGCGGGGGTGGCGGTGCGGGTGCCCGCAGGGCGCCCGCACCGCATCATTTCCCGTCCACGGGTCTCCGGCCAGCGCATTTCGCCCGGTGTGCCGCGGTTTCGGCCAGCTGTGTCCTTCGATCGTCGCCGCGGCGGACCGTCAGGAGACGGACTCCCACCAGCCGTCCAGCTCCGGCGGGTTGTCCACGTCGACCCGCTCGCCGGGGCGCGGCACGGCCAGCGGGACGGCCTGGGCCTTGGCCTCCTTGAGCAGCCGCTCGACCGGCTCGGCCCACGGGTGCAGGCCCAGGTTGAAGGTGCACCAGTGGACCGGCACCAGCAGGCCGGCCCTGAGGTCGCGGTGGGCGAGGACGGCGTCCTCGGGGGTCATGTGGATGTCGGCCCAGGCCGCGTCGTAGGCGCCGATCTGCACCAGCGCGGCGTCGAAGGGGCCGTGCTGCTCGCCGATCCGGCCGTAGCCCTCGAAGTAGCCGGAGTCGCCGGTGTAGAAGACCTTGCGGGCGGGGCCGGCGATCACCCAGGAGCCCCACAGGGTGGTGTTGCGGGTCAGGCCGCGGCCGGAGAAGTGGTGCGCGGAGGTGAGGGTGAGCACCAGCTCGCCCAGGGTGCAGGTCTCGTCCCAGTCCAGCTCGATGATCCGGTGCTCCGGGACGCCCCAGCGGCGCAGGTGGCCGCCGATGCCGAGCGGCACCGCGAAGGGCGCGGACTGGCTGCGCACCAGGCGCTTGACGGTCGCCATGTCGAGGTGGTCGTAGTGGTCGTGCGAGATCAGCACGACGTCGACCGGCGGCAGCTCCTCCAACTCGACCGGCACCGGGTGCAGCCGCTTGGGACCGACGTGCGCGGCGGGGGAGCAGCGGTCGCTCCAGACCGGGTCGAGCAGGACCCGGGAGCCCTCGACCTCCACCAGCGCGGAGGCGTGCCCGTACCAGGTGATCTCCACGCCCTCGGCGGCCGGGCCGGTCGCGGCGGCGGGGCGGACGGTGGGCACCGGGTGGGCGGGGACGCGGCCGGCCCGGTCGAACAGCATCCGGCGGACGGTCGCGGGGTCGACACCGGGGGCGTCGGCGGCGCGGGCGAGCGTCGAGGGCGCGTTGTGGAAGACGCCGTCGCGGTACTGCGGGGAGTTGCGCACCCGCTCCTCGCGCTCGCCGTCCGGGCGGCGCCCGAACGCCGCGGGCAGGTCGCGCAGCGACCAGGCGGCGGCGCCCAGGCCCGCCGCCAGGGCGGTCAGGGTGAGCAGTCGTCCGCGTCGGTGGGTGCTCCCGGGCCGTGCCTTGGTCATGCGCCCTGCCTTCGTTCCTCGCCGGGACTGTTCGGGGAAGGGTACGGCCAATCCCGGGTCGGCCGACACCGAGGGGGCAACGGGTGCGTCGGTCCGTGTTGTTCCCGTGCCGTCGCCCCGGTCGTGGCGGGCGCTCCGGCCTGCGGGGCCCAAGGCGTGTCTGACAATTCCCGCCGGGCGAGCCGGACGACGGGCACCGGACGCTGCGGGTACGGATTGTCGGATTGCGACAGTTCCTCCGGTGCGGCGCTGTGGGAGCCCGATGCGCCTGCTCCGCCGACCGCCCGATAGCGTCACACTGCGTACGCATTCCGACGTACGTGCTCACACACGGAGAGAGGTGGATCGTTGAGCCGCTCGGTTCTCGTCACCGGAGGAAACCGGGGCATCGGCCTCGCGATCGCCCAGGCCTTCGCCGAAGCGGGCGACAAGGTGGCCATCACCAGCCGCTCGGGTGAGGTGCCCGAGGCCCTGGCGAAGTACGACGTCCTCGCGGTGCGCTGCGACGTCACGGACGCCGCGCAGGTCGACGCCGCCTTCACCGAGATCGAGCAGAAGCACGGCGCGGTCGAGGTACTGGTCGCCAACGCTGGCATCACCAACGACACCCTGCTGCTGCGGATGTCCGAGGAGGACTTCACGTCCGTCCTGGACACCAACCTGACCGGTACCTTCCGGGTGGTCAAGCGCGCGTCGAAGCTGATGATGCGCGCCAAGAAGGGCCGCGTGGTGCTGATCTCCTCCGTGGTGGGCCTGTCCGGCTCGCCGGGCCAGGCCAACTACGCCGCCTCCAAGGCCGGCCTGGTCGGGTTCGCCCGGTCGCTGGCGCGCGAGCTCGGCCCGCGCAACATCACCGTCAACGTGGTGGCCCCCGGCTTCGTGGACACCGACATGACCGCGGTGCTCAGCGACGAGCGCCGTAAGGAGATCGTCTCCGGCGTGCCGCTGGGCCGCTACGCGGCGCCCGCCGAGGTCGCCTCCACCGTGCGGTTCCTCGGGTCGGACGAGGCCGCGTACATCACCGGAGCCGTCATTCCCGTCGACGGCGGATTGGGCATGGGTCACTGATCATGAGTGGAATCCTCGAAGGCAAGCGGATCCTGATCACCGGCGTGCTGATGGAGTCCTCCATCGCATTCCACACCGCCAAGCTCGCGCAGGAGCAGGGCGCGGAGATCATCCTCACCGCCTTCCCGCGCCCGAGCCTGACCGAGCGGATCGCCAAGAAGCTGCCGAAGCCGGTCAAGGTGCTGTCGCTGGACGTCTCCAGCCCGGAGGACCTGGCGGGCATCGCCGACCAGGTCCGCGAGCACCTGCCGACCCTGGACGGCATCGTCCACTCGATCGGCTTCGCGCCGCAGGACGCGCTGGGCGGCAACTTCCTGGACACCCCGTGGGAGTCCGTGGCCACCGCGATGCACGTCTCGGCGTACTCGCTGAAGTCGCTGACCATGGCGCTGCTGCCGCTGATGCAGGACGGCGGCTCGGTGGTCGGCCTGACCTTCGACGCCCAGTTCGCCTGGCCGCAGTACGACTGGATGGGCCCGGCCAAGGCCGCCCTGGAGTCGACCAGCCGCTACCTGGCGCGCTACCTGGGCCCGCGGGACATCCGCTGCAACCTGGTCTCGGCCGGTCCGCTCGGTTCGATGGCCGCCAAGTCCATCCCGGGCTTCGGCGACCTGGCCGACACCTGGAACCACCGCTCCCCGCTGAAGTGGGACATGAGCGACCCGGAGCCGACCGGCCGTGCCGTCGTCGCGCTGCTGTCGGACTGGTTCCCGAAGACCACCGGCGAGATCATCCACGTCGACGGCGGTGTGCACGCCATCGGCGCCTGATCCGCTGAAACCGCCGCTGCCCGGCACCCCCGCGGAGGGGGTGCCGGGCAGCGGTGTTGCCCCACCCCGAGCCGAAGGGCGCGCCGGCGCCGAAAGAGGCCGAAAGGGAGAGCGCGAGGGAGCGCCGACCGGCGCGCCGGTCAGGAGCGCCCGGAGGCGAGCGGGCGAGTCACGGCTGCCTGTGCCTCCGCGGTGGCGCAGGCGCCGATGGCGCGGCCGGCCTCGATCGAGGCGCGCGGGGCGTCGCCGGCCCGGATGGCGTCCAGGATGGTGTCGTGGCCGATGTAGCGCTCGGCGATCAGCTCGGGGCCGACGTCGTTGCGCAGGTGTGCGCGGGTGACCTCGCCGAGGTCGGCGTAGACGGCGAGTAGCACGTCGTTGTGGGCGGCGGCGACCACGGCCTGGTGGAAGGCGGCGTCGGCCTGGACAAAGTCCTCGGCGTCGCCGGAGTGCCAGGCGGCCTCACGGCGGCCGAGCGCGGCGTCCAGCAGCTCCAGGTCGCGCGCGGTGCGGCGGGCGGCTGCCAGGCCCGCCGCGGACGTCTCCAGCGCCGTCCGCAGCTCGGCGACCTGGGCCTGGTCGGCGTCGGCGAAGCGGCGGTGCATCACCCCGGCCAGCTCGCTGGTGGCGAGCACGTAGGTGCCGGAGCCCTGCCGGATGTCGAGCAGCCCGTTGTGGGCGAGGGCGCGGACGGCCTCGCGGACGGTGTTGCGGGCCACCCCCAGCTGTTCGACCAGCGCGGCCTCGGTGGGGATGCGCGAGCCGACGGGCCACTCCCCGGAGGTGATCTGGGCGCGCAGCTGCGCGATCACCTGGTCGGACAGCGGCGTGCGCCTCGGCGATGACAGCGCCACGGGGACTCCTTGCGGCTACGGGGTGGGTGGGCCCTGGGGGAAGTGGCCGGTTGATGAACGGTCGGCACATCATGCCAATTCCAAGGTGCATCAATTCATCCCATCATTCTATGATGGCGCCCATGGCTCCCGCAGCAGACACCACCGCCACCTCCCCCCGAACCGGGGCCCGGCCGCAGACCGAGCGGCCCTCCGGCTCCGCCAAGTACCTCGGCTTGCTGTTCGCCGTCGCGATCGCCGCCGCCGCCTTCAACCTGCGCCCCGTGGTCACCAGCCTCGGGCCGCTGCTCGACCAGGTCCGCGGCGACCTCGGGATGAACCCGACGCTCGCCGGACTGCTCACCGCCGTCCCCTCGCTGTGCTTCGCGCTGTTCGGCTTCGCCGCGCCCGCGGCAGCCCGCCGGATCGGCCCGATCGCGGTGGTCACGGCCGGGATGGGCGCGATCACCGCGGGCGTGCTGGCCCGCTCCTTCGCCGGCGGCACCGCGGTGTTCCTGCTGCTGACCGCGCTCGCCCTGGCCGGTGTGGCGGTCTCCAACGTGCTGCTGCCGGTGGTGATCAAGCGGTACTTCCCGGAGAAGGTCGGTCCGATGATCGGCCTGTACTCCATGGCGCTGTCCGCCGGCACCGCGCTGGCCGCCGCCGTCACGGTGCCGCTGACCAGCGCGCTCGGCGGCGACTGGCGCTACGGCCTGGGCGTCTGGGCCGCGCTGGGCGCGCTCGCCCTGGTGCTCTGGCTGCCGGTGCTGATCGCCAAGCGCGAGCGCGGAGAGCGCGCCGACGGCGCCGCGACCCCCGCCGAGCTGCCGATCACCCGCAGCCGTACGGCCTGGGCGCTGGCCTGCTTCTTCGGGCTGCAGGCCACCGGCGCGTACGTGGTGATGGGCTGGCTGCCGAAGATCTTCCAGGACTCCGGCGTCGACAAGGGCACCTCCGGGGTGCTGCTCGCGGTCACCATGGTGATCGGCGTGCCGGTCTCCTTCGTGCTGCCCAACCTGGCCGCCCGGCGCGGCGACCAGCGGTTGTTCGTGGTGGTGCTGGCCTCCTGCGGCATCGCCGGGTACGCCGGTCTGGCGCTCGCCCCGGCCGGGGCGCCGTGGGTCTGGTCCGTCCTGGTGGGCCTGTCCAACTGCGCCTTCCCGCTGGTGCTGACCATGATCGGGCTGCGCGCCCGGACCGCGGGCGGGGTGGCCCAGCTGTCCGCCTTCGCCCAGGGCGTCGGCTACCTGATCTCCATCCCGGGACCGATCCTGATCGGCCGGATCTACCAGGCCACCGGCGAGTGGTACTGGCCGCTGGGCTTCCTGGCGCTGCTGCTGGTGCCGCAGATGCTGTTCGGCCTGCGTGCCGCGCGGGCCCGGCACATCGAGGACGAGGCGGTCCACCCGGCCGAGAAGGTCAAGGCCTGACGGGGAAGGTCAAGGCTCGCCCAAGGCGGGAGGGCCGGGGATCGACGGGCGTGTTCGGGGTGGGAGAATTCCGGACATGCCCGTTCTCGACCCGAACCCCACCGACGGCCGCAAGCAGCTCGGCCGTATCGCCCTCGCCTTCGGTGCCATCGTGGTGCTGGTGGCGGTCATCGCCACCGTCGCCGCCCAGATCGGCTGACCACCGCCCGTACCGCCGCCGTACTCCCGGTGCCCCTTTCGTTTCGAGAAGGCGGCCGGGTGAACGGGCACGATGGCACCCGCCACCCCGGGGAGTGGCGGCAAGCGTGAGCGCCGCGCCGCCGGGCGGCTTTTCTGCCAAGCTTGCTGGGTATGAGCGCCGACACGTCCCGCAGGATCATCGTTCTCCGCCATGCCAAGGCCGACTGGCCGAACGGCGTGGACGACCACGAGCGGCCGCTGGCCGACCGGGGCCGCCACCAGGCCCCGGACGCCGGCCGCTGGATGGCCGACTCCGGGATCAATCCCGACTTCGTGCTCTGCTCCACCGCCCTGCGCACCCGCGAGACGTGGAAGCTGGCGGCACACGAACTGCCCAAGCGGACGCGCAAGACCGTGTACGAGGAGCGGATCTACGAGGCCAGCCCGGGCGAGATCATCACCGTCCTCCAGGAGACCCCGGAGGAGTACGTGGACGTGGTACTGGTCGGCCACAACCCCGGGGTGCTGGGTCTGACCCAGGTGCTGGCCGGGGACGCGGGCGACCGGGACGCGCTGGAGCGGCTGCGGCTGGGTGGCTTCCCGACGGCGGCGGTCGCGGTGCTCACCTTCTCCGGCTCCTGGAAGGGCGTCGAGCCGGGCATGGCCCAGCTGGTCTCGTACCACACGCCGCAGGACTGACGGCCGGAACGTCAGCGAGGAGCGCGCGGATCGGATCCGCGCGCCCCTCGTTCACGTCCGCAGGCCTCACTCGGTCGGGGTGCCGTCGTGCACGTCGGCGGCCTCGACCTCCTCACGGGTGATGCCCAGCAGGTAGAGCACGGTGTCCAGGAACGGCACGTTCACCGCGGTGTCGGCGGCCTCGCGCACCACCGGCTTGGCGTTGAAGGCCACCCCGAGCCCGGCCGCGTTCAGCATGTCCAGGTCGTTGGCGCCGTCGCCGATCGCCACCGTCTGCTCCAGCGGCACCTTCGCCTGCTCGGCGAAGCGGGCCAGCCAGCGGGCCTTGCCGGCCCGGTCCACGATCTCGCCGACCACCCGGCCGGTGAACTTCCCGTCCACCACCTCCAGGGTGTTGGCGGCCGCGAAGTCCAGCCCCAGCAGCTCCACCAGGTGGTCGGTGACCTGCGTGAACCCGCCGGAGACCACCGCGACCTGGAAGCCCAGCCGATGCAGGGTGCGGATCAGCGTGCGCGCGCCCGGGGTGAGCCGGACCTCCGCGCGGACCTTGTCGGTCACCGAGGCGTCCAGCCCCGCCAGCAGCGCCACCCGGGCGCGCAGCGACTCGGCGAAGTCCAGCTCGCCGCGCATCGCCGCCGCCGTCACCTCGGCGACCTGCTCCTCGCAGCCCGCGTGGGCGGCGAACAGCTCGATCACCTCGTCCTGGATGAGCGTGGAGTCCACGTCCATCACCACCAGGCGCTTGGCACGGCGCTCCAGCCCGGCCGCCACCACCGCGACGTCCACCCGCTGGGCGGCCGCCTCCTGGGCCAGCTCGGCCCGCAGCTCCTCGGTGGCCACACCGGAGACGGCCAGTTCGACCGCGGTCACCGGGTACTTGGCGAGTCGGAAGACACGGTCGATGTTGCCGCCGGCCGCGGTGATCCGGGAGGTCAGCGCGGAGACGGCGGAGGCGGTCAGCGGGTTGCCGAGCACCGTCACGTGCGAACGGCCCTCGCGGCGCGGCCGGTTGTCGCCGATTCCGGAGAGGATCTCGGCCTGCAGCTTCTGCTCGTCCGCCCAGCGGTGCACGGTGGCCCGCAGGCCGCCCTCGGCGCCGGGCGCGTGGGGCGGGGTGACCAGGGCACACAGCGTGATGCGGCCACGCGTGACGACCTGCTCGATGTCGATCACGTCGACGCCGAAGCCGGCCAGGGTGGCGAAGAGGCCGGCGGTGATGCCGGGGCGGTCCTTGCCGAACACCTTGACGAGCAGGGTGCGCTCGTCCGCGGTCCGGGGCTGGGCGGCGGGGAGGGGCTCAGCGGCCAAGGGCGATGCGTTCATGGTGACTCCCACGCTACCCGTCGGCCCTGGAGGGGCGGGTACCCGTCCCACCTCGCGGGACGGGGGCGCGCCCCGGCTCCGGTAGCAGCCTGGTCACAGTCACCCGGGGTGACTTTCATCGGCGGTCGGCGGGCTGGAATGATTCCCCCCGTCAGTCAGAGGAACAGAGCACCCCCGGCCGGGGGCCACAATTCGGGGGAACCGAGAGAGCGGGGCAGGCGCGCAGTGCCGCAACTCGTCATTGAGATCAACGGACAGCAGCGGACTCTGGAGCCCGGGCGGTCCTACACCATCGGGCGCAACCCGCAGTCGGACTTCCCGTTCGACGACGCCAGGGTCTCCTGGCAGCACGGGACCATGAGCTTCAACGGCAGCGGTTGGCTGCTGGACGACCACGGCAGCACCAACGGAACGTACGTGGCCGGAGCCCGCACCATGCAGGCCCAGCTGTTCCCCGGTGCCGTGGTCAACCTGGGCAACCCGGAGAACGGTCCCCGCCTCGCCTTCTCGGCGCCCGTGGTCGCGGCCGCCCCGCAGCCGTCCCCGGTGCACGACGCCGCCACCGCCCGCGGCCCCGTCCCGACGCCCCACCAGCCCGGGCCGCAGCAGGCCTGGCCGGGGCAGGACCCGTACCAGCAGCAGGCCTGGCCGGGCCAGCAGGCCCAGGCGCAGCAGCCGTACGTGCCGCCGCAGCAGCAGTACGCGCCGCCGCAGGACCAGCACGCCGGCTTGCCGCAGCAGCAGGGCTTCCCGCAGCCGCCGCAGCACGGCGGTGGCGGCGCCCCGCAGCCGACGATGATCCGCAACCTGACGTCGGCCATGCGCACCGTCAGGATCGGTCGTGCGCTGGACAACGACATCGTGGTGTCCGACCTCCAGGTCTCCCGCCACCACGCCGAGCTGCGCCAGCTGCCGGACGGCCGCTACGAGATCGTCGACCTCGGCAGCCACAACGGCATCTTCCTCAACGGCCAGCGGGTGCAGCGTCAGCTGATGGGCCCGCAGGACCGGCTGACCGTCGGCCACTCCGGCTTCGTCCTGGTCGGCGACCAGCTGCAGGAGTTCGTCGACACCGGCGCGGTCTCCTTCTCCGCCCGCCATCTGACCGTCGAGGTCGAGCACAAGGGCGCCAAGAAGGTCCTGCTCAACGACGTCAGCTTCGGCCTCCCGGAGAAGTCCCTGGTCGCGGTCATCGGCCCGTCCGGCTCCGGCAAGTCGACCCTGCTGCGCGCCCTCACCGGCTACCGCCCGGCCGACCGCGGCGAGGTGCTGTACGACGGCCGCAACCTCTACAAGCAGTTCGCCGAACTGCGCTCCCGCATCGGCCTGGTGCCGCAGTCGGAGATCCTGCACCGCGAGCTCACCGTCCGAAAGGGCCTCAAGTACGCGGCCCGGCTGCGCTTCCCCGGTGACACCGAGGCGAAGGAGCGCGACGCCCGGATCGACGAGGTGCTGTACGAGCTGCGCCTGGACAAGCGCGCCGACAACAAGATCACCGCGCTCTCCGGCGGTCAGCAGAAGCGCGTCTCGGTCGCCCTGGAGCTGCTCACCAAGCCCTCGCTGATCTTCCTGGACGAGCCCACCTCCGGCCTCGACCCGGGCATGGACCGCGAGGTCATGCAGATGCTGCGCGGCCTGGCCGACGACGGCCGCACGATCCTGGTCGTCACCCACTCGGTGGCCGAACTCGCGCTCTGCGACCGGCTGCTGGTGATGGCGCCGGGCGGCTCGGTGGCCTACTTCGGCCCGCCGGACGAGGCGCTGCACTTCTTCGGGTACGAGACCTGGGCGGACGTCTTCCAGGCCTTCGAGAACTACCCGGACCACGACTGGGCCGGCCGCTACCGCGGCTCCGTGCACTACCAGCAGTACTCCGCCCCGACCGTCGAGGCGGGCGAGGTGCAGCACGTCCAGGTCGCCCAGGAGGCCGTCCGCCCGCCCAAGCCGCAGAGCTGGGGCTCGCAGCTGTGGACCCTGATGCGCCGCTACATGTCGGTGCTCGCCTCGGACCGCGGCTTCCTGGCGCTGTCGGTGCTGCTGCCCGCGGTCATCGGCGCGGTCAGCGTGCTGATCCCCAACGAACCGGGGCTCGCACCCAACCCGAAGACCCAGCTCCACCTCAACAACGGCGCCGCGACGATCATGCTGATCCTGGCGATCGGCGCCTGCTTCTCCGGAGCGGCCAACTCGGTCCGTGAGTTGATCAAGGAACGGGCGATCTACGAACGGGAACGGGCCACCGGCCTGTCCCGCTCGGCGTACATGATGTCCAAGATCATCGTGCTGGGCATCTTCAGCGTGATCCAGGGCGCGATCATCTCCGCCGTCGGTTTCCTGCCGCGCAAGCTCCCCGAGCACGGCCTGATCGTCAAGAACCTGCCGATCATCGAGATGACCATCGGCATGATCCTGCTGAGCTTCGCCGCGATGATGTTCGGCCTGATGATCTCCGCGCTGGTGAAGACCGCCGAGAAGACCATGCCGCTGCTGGTCATGTTCGCCATCGTCCAGGTCGTCTTCACCGGCTGCCTCTTCCAGATCTTCAGCAAGCCCGGTCTGGAGCAGGTCGCCTGGCTGATGCCGGCCCGCTGGGGCACCGGCATCGTGTCCACCACGCTCGACCTGTCGAAGCTGATGGGCCCCTGGAACAAGGACTTCCAGAACCCGAAGTATGACCCGCTGTGGGACCACAGCGTCGCCCAGTGGGCGATCGACGCGGGCGTGCTGATCGCCATCTCGGTCGTCATCGGCGTGATCGTGACCCGGCTGCAGCGCCGGCACGAGCCGGAGGTCATGCAGAAGGGCTGACAGCCCGTCGCCGAAAAGGGCGCTCTCCCCGGTCGGGGGGAGCGCCCTTCGGCGTTACCCGCCCGCTCGCCACCCCGCCCGCTCGCCACCGGCTCACGCCGCGCCCGGCCCAGCGGCCTAGGTCCCCGGACCTGCGTCCGGCGCGGCCGTGGACGGACGCGACGGCGTCCGCGACGGCGGTAGTTTGGCGATATGCCCAGCACGACCGGTGACCACCGGAATTCCGACGGCCCGCTGCCCGCCTGCGACCCCTGCCTCTCCGGCATCGAGGCCGTCAGCCAGGCGCTGCTCGCGATGAGCCGGCACCTGGAGGTCCGCGAGGTGCTGCGCCGCATCACCGCCTCCGCCCGGGAACTGCTCGGCGCCGAGTACGCGGCCCTGGGCGTGCCCGACGACCACGGCGGCTTCGCCCAGTTCGTGGTCGACGGCATCACCGACGAGCAGTGGCGGGCGATCGGCCCGCTGCCCCGCCAGCACGGCGTGCTCGCCGAACTGCTGCACGAGACCGGCCCCACCCGCCTCGCCGACGTCCGCAGGGCTCCCGCCTTCGAGGGCTGGCCGGCCGCCCACCCCGAGATGGACGCCTTCCTCGGCATGCCCGTCCTGGACGGCGAGGCCGCCGAGGACGAACCCCGGGTGATGGGCGTCATCTTCCTCGCCAACAAGCGCGGCGGCGGCCTGTTCACCGACCACGACGAGGAACTGCTGCGGATCCTCGCCGCCCACGCCGCCCTCGCGCTCTCCAACGCCCGCCTGTACGAACGCAGCCGCGAACTCACCCTGGCCGGCGAGCGCGCCCGGATCGCCCACGACCTGCACGACGCCGTCTCGCAGAAGCTCTTCTCGCTGCGCCTGACCGCCAAGGCCGCCGCCAAGCTCGTCGACCGCGACCCGGCCCGTGCCCGCGCCGAACTCGCCGAGGTCGCCCGGCTCGCTGCCGAGGCCGCCGACGAACTGCGCGCCGTCGTGGTCGAACTGCGCCCCGCCGCGCTGGAGGAGGACGGGCTGAGCGCCACCCTCGCCTCCCAGGTGCAGGTCCTCGACCGCGCCCACACCGCCGACGTGGCCTTCGCCGCCGACGGCGTGCGCGCCCTGCCGCCCGCGCAGGAGGCCGCGCTGCTGCGGGTCGCCCAGGAGGCGCTGCACAACGCGCTGCGCCACTCCGGCGCCCGCCGGGTCACCGTCACCCTGGCCGGGACGCCCGCGCGCGGCGCCCTGCTGCGGGTGCGCGACGACGGGCGCGGCTTCGACCCCGAGTCCGTCCGACGGGCCGGCCGACACCTCGGCCTGGCCTCGATGCGCGACCGCGCGGCCGCCGTCGGCGGCACGCTCACCCTGGAGTCCGCCCCCGGCAAGGGGACGCTCGTCGAGATGGAGGTCTCCGGTGCCTGAGAGCACGCCGCCGATCCGCGTCCTGCTGGTCGACGACCACCAGGTGGTCCGCCGCGGGCTGCGCACGTTCCTGGAGGTCCAGGACGACATCGAGGTGGTCGGGGAGGCCGCCGACGGGGCCGAGGGCATCGACCGCGCCCGCGAACTCGACCCGGACGTCATCCTGATGGACCTCAAGATGCCCGGTGTCGACGGCATCGAGGCGCTGCGCACGCTCAAGGACGAGGGCAGCCGCGCCAGGATCCTGATCGTCACCAGCTTCACCGAGCACCGCACGATGGTCCCCGCGCTGCGGGCCGGCGCCGCCGGGTACGTCTACAAGGACGTGGACCCGGAGGCGCTGGCCGGCGCGATCCGTTCCGTACACGCCGGCCACGTGCTGCTCCAGCCCGAACTGGCCGAGGCGCTGCTCTCCGACGAGGGCCCGCGCGCCCCGCAGGGCCGCGGCGGCACCCTCACCGAGCGCGAGCGCGAGGTGCTCGGCCACATCGCGGACGGCCGCTCCAACCGGGAGATCGCCCGCAGCCTGCACCTGTCGGAGAAGACGGTGAAGACCCACGTCTCCAACATCCTGATGAAGCTGGACCTGGCCGACCGGACCCAGGCCGCGCTCTGGGCCGTCCGGAACGGCGAGACGCGCGCCTAACGGTCCTCGCGCTCGTCCACCAGGGCGTTGTAGGCGGCCACCTGGGCCCGACGGGCGGTGCGCCGCAGTGGCGCCAGGACGGACTGGCGGGCCGCCATCTCGGAGGCGCTGACGGCCGCGCCGTGGCCGCCCGAGGCGATCGACAGCAGCGCGGACACCTGCCGGGCCGACTCCAGGACCCGTACCGCCCGCGGCGGGTAGCCGGGGGCGAGCAGCTCGGTGTGGCCGCGGCGGCGGTAGGCCTCCAGGGCGCGCAGCGCCTGCGGCCCGGCGCCGGCCACGTCGAGCCGGGTGAGCAGGACGGTCGCCTCGCGCAGCCCGTCCGCCAGCTCGCGCTCGGCCTCGTGCAGCGAGGGCACGTCGGCCGGCACGGCGTCGTTGACCTCGGCGCAGCGCCACAGCACGGTGGCCGAGCGGTCCCCCTCCGGGCCGTACACCGTGATCTCCGGCACCAGGCCGAGCGGCACCCCCATCGCGAGCACCGCCTCGCCGGCCGCCATGGCCCGCTCGTTGAAGGCCGCCGGGCCGGTCAGGCCCAGCGGGTGCCCGGCCGAGGGCAGCGCCAGGCGCAGGCCCCTCACCCCGAGCACCCGCAGTCGTCCCAGTGCCCAGGTCAGCCCGTGCTGCTCGCCCGGCTCGTCCCCGGGCAGCCCGGTCACCCGGTGGCTCTCGTCGGCTCCGAGCACGGCCGCAGCGGCGTTGTCGGGCGGCACCAGGCCGCTGAGCAGGGCGTTGCCCCAGGCGGTCAGGCGCCCCGAACGGGGCTCTTCGTACGGATTGTCGGCAGGAGTGGCGAGCATCCGGCCAGCCTACGGAATCGGCGGTCATCCGCGTGGCGTAGGTTTGCCCCTGCGTGTGCGGCGCACCCACCCCGTGCCCACCGGCTGCCGGAGTAGGCTCGCCGCCCGCACCGACGGCCGAGATTTTTTGTATTGGGGAAGGCGTGGGCATGAGCGACGTGCTGGAGCTGGTGGACGTATCCGTGGTCCGGGAGGGGCGCGCGCTGGTCGACCAGGTCTCGTGGTCCATCTCCGAGGGTGAGCGCTGGGTCATCCTGGGCCCGAACGGCGCCGGCAAGACGACCCTGCTGCAGATCGCCTCCTCGTACCTCTTCCCGACCTCGGGCAAGGTCTCGGTGCTGGGTGAGAAGCTGGGCGAGATCGACGTCTTCGAGCTGCGCTCCCGGATCGGCTTGGCGGGCGCCGCGATGTTCGACAAGCTGCCGGCCGAGCAGACCGTCCTGCAGACCGTGCTCACCGCCGCCTACGGCATGACGGTCAGCTGGCAGGAGACCTACGAGCAGTCCGACGAGGGCCGCGCCCTCGCACTGCTCGACCGCATGGGCATGGCCAACCTCACCGGCCGCAAGTTCGGCACCCTCTCCGAGGGCGAGCGCAAGCGCACCCTGATCGCCCGCGCCCTGATGACCGACCCCGAGCTGCTGCTGCTCGACGAGCCCGCGGCCGGCCTGGACCTCGGCGGCCGCGAGGACCTGGTCCGCCGGCTCGGCGCGCTCGCCCAGGACGAGTTCGCCCCGGCCATGGCGATGGTCACCCACCACGTCGAGGAGATCGCCCCCGGCTTCACCCACGTCCTGATGATCCGCCAGGGCAAGGTGCTCACCGCCGGTCCGATCGACACCGAGCTGACCGCCCGTAACCTCTCCAAGTGCTTCGGGCTGCCGCTCACCCTGGAGCGCCACGGCGACCGCTGGTCGGCCCAGGGCCTGCCGCTGGGCTGAGGCCCCGTCCGACCCCGCACCGATCCCTCGTTGACCCCTCACCCGTCCATCACTCGGAAGGCCGTCGGAACCGGTCGCACTTGCGACCGGTTTCCGCCCCTCGACCTGCGGGAACTGTCCGCCTCGAAGGCCCTTCGCTCCCTAGGATGGACATTGTGGACAGCTGGACCTGGTGGCTCCTGGCCGCCGCAGCCCTCGGCATACCGCTGGTGCTCACCGCGGTGCCGGAGTTCGCCCTGTTCGCGGTCGGTGCGCTGGCGGCGGCCGGGGTGGCCGCGCTGGGCGGGGGAGCGGTCCTCGAAACCCTGACCTTCGTCGTGGTCTCGGTCGGGTTGGTGGTCTTCGTCGGCCCGGTCGCCCGCCGGCAGCTGCGGAAGGGTCCGCAGATCAAGATGGGCATCGAGGCGCTCCAGGGTGCCACCGCGGTCGTCGCGGAAACCGTCGACGGGGAGGGCGGTCGGATCAAGCTCAACGGCGAGATCTGGTCGGCTCGCGCGCTCAACCCGGACAGTGTGTACCAGCCGGGTCAGAAGGTCGACATCGTCGAAATCCAGGGCGCGACCGCCCTGGTCGTCTAGGGGAGAGTCCGTGGAACCCGTCCTTATCGTTTTGGTCGTCCTGGTCGTGGTGGCCTTCATCGCGCTGATCAAGACGATCCAGGTCATCCCGCAGGCCAGCGCCGCGATCGTGGAGCGCTTCGGCCGCTACACCCGGACGCTCAACGCGGGGCTGAACATCGTCGTCCCGTTCATCGACCGCGTCCGCAACCGGATCGACCTGCGCGAGCAGGTCGTACCGTTCCCGCCGCAGCCGGTGATCACCCAGGACAACCTGGTCGTCAACATCGACACCGTCATCTACTACCAGGTGACCGACCCGCGGGCCGCCACGTACGAGGTCGCCAGCTACATCCAGGCGATCGAGCAGCTGACCGTCACCACGCTGCGCAACATCATCGGTTCGATGGACCTGGAGTCCACGCTGACCTCTCGCGAGGTCATCAACGCCGGTCTGCGCGGCGTCCTGGACGAGGCCACCGGCAAGTGGGGCATCCGGGTCAACCGCGTCGAGCTGAAGGCGATCGAGCCGCCGACCTCCATCCAGGACTCGATGGAGAAGCAGATGCGCGCCGACCGTGACAAGCGCGCCGCGATCCTCACCGCCGAGGGTCAGCGCCAGGCGCAGATCCTCAAGGCCGAGGGCGAGAAGCAGGCCGAGGTGCTCAAGGCCGAAGGTGAGGCCCAGGCCGCGGTGCTGCGCGCCGACGGCGAGGCGGCCGCGATCCGGACGGTCTTCGAGGCCATCCACGACGGCGATGCCGACCAGAAGCTGCTCGCCTACCAGTACCTGCAGACCCTGCCCGAACTGGCCAAGGGCGACTCCAACAAGCTCTGGATCATCCCCAGCGAGGTCGGCGACGCGCTCAAGGGCCTGGGCGGCGCCTTCAACGGTCTGACCGGCAACGGCGCCAACGGTGGGGCCAACGGCGGCGCGGTCGCGGCGCCGAGCGTCCCGCAGGCGGCCCCGGCGGCCACCCAGGTGCCGCTCGACCCGGCGGCCGGGCCGCGGCCGGTCGACGTCGAGAAGGGCGCAGTCCGTCCCCGGGTGGACCCGGCCCGGGAGTACCGCAAGATCGACCCGGAGTGATGTGACCGTGTTCGGTGGAGGGCCCGCTGCCTGGTGGTGGCGGGCCCTCGGGCTTTACCGCGCCTTCACGCGGCGGCACTGTCCCGTACGTCCCGAATGCGCTGTGGCGTACGTCCCGAATGGCGGGCGGGCCTGGTCGGGCCGGGGCGGGGTCCGGCATGATCCCCTCGGACAGGACCGAGAGGAGAGGTGACCCGTGACGCTCTGGGAGGCGATCGCCGTCCTGGTGGCCGGCGTCGGTGCCGGGATGATCAATGTGATCGTCGGCTCCGGCACTCTGATCACCTTCCCGGTGCTGCTCGCCGTCGGCATCCCGCCGGTCACCGCCAACGTCTCCAACTCCTTCGGCCTGGTGCCCGGTTCGCTCAGCGGCGTGATCGGCTACCGCCGCGAACTGGTCGGCCAGGGCCGCCGTCTGCTGCGCATGGGCACCGCCTCGCTGCTCGGCGGGCTGGTCGGCGCGCTGCTGCTGATCAAGCTGCCGAGCGGGGCCTTCGACGCGATCGTCCCGGTGCTGATCCTGCTCGCCCTCGTCCTGGTGGTGATCCAGCCCCGGGTGGCCAAGGCCGTCGCCGCCCGCCGCCGCCAGGACGGCGACCCGGACGGCAGCCTGGTGCTGCTGACCGGGGTGTTCCTCACCGGCATCTACGGCGGCTACTTCGGCGCCGCTCAGGGTGTCCTGCTGATGGCGCTGATGGGCATGCTGCTCCAGGAGGACCTGCAGCGGATCAACGGGGTGAAGAACGCCCTGGCGATGATCGTCAACGGGGTCGCCGCGCTGTTCTTCCTGTTCACCGCGACCGTCAACTGGACGGCCGCCGGGCTGATCGCGGCGGGCTCGCTGGTCGGCGGCCTGCTCGGCGCCAAGGTCGGTCGCCGGCTTCCGCCGACCGCGCTGCGCGGGGTGATCGTGGTGGTCGGGCTCGTGGCCGTCACCAAGCTCCTGCTGAGCTGAACGAACGTCAGACCGTACTCAGGTCGGAGGAATACGCCATGGCCCTGGAGATGCGCGAGACCTGTGAGCGCTGCGCGGTGTCGCTGACCGCCGACGGCCCCGCCTCGATATGTTCCTAGGAGTGCACCTTCTGCCCGGACTGCACCGAGGCCATGGCCGCCGGCTGCCCCAACTGCGGTGGCGAACTGGTGGCCCGTCCGCGCCGGAAGGCCGCCTGACCGGCACCCGACCGACGACACCCGGAGCGCACCGATGAGCAGCAGGGCACGGCTGAGCGAGGACGAGATCACGGCGGCCCTGGCTGCCCTGCCGCAGTGGGCGCGGGAGGGCGACAGCATCGCCCGCGGCGCGGACGCCCCGGACTTCCCGGCGGCGATCCGGGTGGTGGTCGCCGTCGCCGAGCAGGCCGAGGCGCTCGACCACCACCCCGACATCGACATCCGCTGGCGCACCCTGCGCTTCGTCCTGTCCACCCACAGCGCCGGCGGGCTCACCGGCCTGGACTTCACCCTCGCCGCCCGCATCGACGAGGCCCTGCGCGCCGAGTCGGCGGCCTGAGGCCGGCCCGCTGCGCTGCGTCGAGGGCCCGGGTGGGGCACCTGGACGGGCGTGAGATGCTGACTGCCGCAATCGGCAGGCAGGCGGGGCTGGGAGGGACGCAACGATGGCGCAGGAGCCCTTCGGAGATGCCCACGCCCAGCAGCAGTGGTACCCCCAGGGCGGGTACTACGACCCGCAGCAGCCGCAGGGGCAGTGGCAGCAGCCGGCGCCGCCGGCGGGCTACGAGGGCGCGGGCGGGTACGGGCAGCAGGCGCCGCAGTACGACCAGCCGCGGTACGACCAGCAGGGCGGGTACGGCCAGCAGGGCGGGTACGGCCAGCAGGGCGGGTACGGCCAGACCGGGTACGTGGAAGGCGGGTACGTCCAGGGCGGCTACGGCCAGGGGCAGTACGGCGGCCAGGAGCAGTACCAGCCGTACCAGCAGCAGTACCCGGACTACGGGCAGCAGTCGTACGCGCCGTACGTCGCTGTGGAGCAACCGGCTGAGGAGGCGCTGTACGTCCCGGCGGGCGCCGGGCATTCGGCCGACGGCTGTGTGTACGTCGAGGAGCCTCCGGAGACGCCTGAGCCCGCTGCCGAGGAGGAGCCGGCGGAGCCCGCCGGGTCGGCCGCTGCCGTGTCTGCCGCGTCCTCGCGGGCGGCTCGGCGGAGCGGTGGTGGCCCCGGCTCCAGCTCCGGCTCCGACACCGGCACCGGCACCGGCTCCTCGCTCGCGGCCAAGGCCCGGGCGGCCGCCGACGCCGTGCTGACCGGGGAGCACGTGCCCAGCCGGCGGGCCCTGATGGTGCGGGCCGGCGCCGGGATGGCCGCACTCGGGGTGCTGGTCACGGCCGCACTGACGGTCGGTGCCGAGGGCGGCGGCAGCGCGTCCGCGACCAGCAGCGGCGAGCCCGGCTTCACGGTGGCGCACTCCAAGGCCTGGTCCGCGCAACCCGCGGCCGCCACCCAGGGCGGGGGCGACGACACACTGATCGGCAGTTGGCTGTTGGCCGACGCGGTGGTCCGCGCCGACGGCTCCGGCGTGCACGCGTACGACCGGACGGCGGGCAAGCCGACCTGGTCGGTCGAGCCCCCGGCGACCGGTGCCGTCCCGTGCGGGCTGTCGGCGGGCGTGAACCAGACCGGGCTGGGCGCGGCGCTGTTCCGGCCGCAGGCCGATCCGAAGAGCCCCTGCACGCTGGTCGCCGCCGTGGACACCAAGACCGGCAAGACCGTCTGGACCAAGAACGTCTCGGACGCCAAGGGCGCCTACGCCGCGCGGATCGGCGTCACCGAGGACAAGGTGATCGCGGTCGGCGACGACCGCGCGGTCGCCTGGGACTCCGCCGACGGCAAGGACGTCTGGCAGTACACCGGACAGGGCAAGTTCTGCACCCTGTCCGGCGGCGTCAGCGGCAAGACCGTGCTGGTCGCCTCCTCCTGCGCCGACTCGACGCCCGCCGACCAGGCCGTGGCGCTGAACACGGCGGACGGCAAGGTCTCCTGGTGGCGGGGCCTGAACAACCAGCCGAAGACGGTCACGGTGCTCTCCGCCGAGCCGGCCGTGGTGCTGACTACCGGCGGCAAGCCCGAGGACGACCGGGTGTTCGCCTGGGGCACCAGCGGCGACCCGGCCGCCGAGATCTCGGTGGTCACCGACGACGGCCGGCTGGACGTCGCTCACGGTACGTTTTCGGCCACCCCGAACGTCTTCTTCGAAGGCCGCACCATGGTCGCCACCCTGGCCCCGGCGAACGGCGGCGGGCCGGTGTCCGCGGTCGGCTACGACCTGGACACCGGCAAGCAGCGCTGGAAGGCGCAGACCGCCGCCAAGGGCACCGTCCGCGCGGTCGGCATCGACGGCGGCTCGTTGGTGCTGGCCGCCGACGAGCGCCGAGACCAGCCTGCCCGCCTCGGCCGCTTCCCGCTGGCGGGCGGCCAGGAGGCGGTCGGCGGCAACTTCCCGCCCGGCACCGGCTCGCTGCTGGTCTCCGGGCGGGTCGTGATCGGCGGCGGACAGGTGGTCGTCATACCCGAGCACTCGGCCAACTTCGGCACGGCGGCGGGCTACCAGGCGAAGGGCTGAGCTCCCTTCGCGGTCAGGCTTTTGCGGAGGCCCTTGCGGACGAGCTTGCGGACGGCCTTGCACACGACCCTGTGGTCAGGCCGCCGGGACCGGCCGGCCCGGTATGTCCGGCAGCCAGTCGGCCAGTTCCCTGGCCTCCGAGCCGCGCAGGCCGAGCGCCAGCATCAGGGTGGCCTGCGGCGTCGGCACGAACGGCCGCCGCAGCAGTTTCATCCCGGCCTGCTCCGGCGTCCGGTCGGCCTTCCGCTGGTTGTCCTCGGCGCACGCGGCCACGGTGTTCATCCAGCTGTCCTCGCCACCGTGCGACTTGGGGTGCAAGTGGTCCACGGTGGTGGCCCGGCGCCCGCAGTACGCGCACAGGTGCTGGTCCCGGGCCAGGACACCCCGCCTCGACCACGGGGCCTGTTGTCGGAACGGCACCCGTACGTACCGTTGCAGTCTGATCACCCGTGGCACCGGGACGGCCACGCCCGTCCCCCGGATCGAGCGCAGCGGATGCGCCTGCTCCACCACCGCCTTGTCCTGGAGCACCAGGACGACGGCGCGCTGGAGCGACACCGTTGTCAGGGGCTCGTAGCTCGCGTTCAGAACCAGCGTGTTGCGCACTCGGCACACCCTTCCCACGGGCGTGCCACGGCGGCACGACCGTCTCCACACACGTCACTGCCGCCGCACGGCGGTGGAACCACTCTGAATGGGCCCACAGCCGACGAACAACGGAATTTCCCGTATCGGACAGGCACCCGGGGGAGGGCGGCGGGTGCCCGGCGCGGTGCCTCGGCGAAAACTCGCTGGCCGGGACCGCGTAGGCTCTATCAGGCTGGAGTCGTACCGACCCGGGGCCCGACCGAACCGGGCCAGCACCGGGCAGACGCCCGATCGAAGGAGAAGCGTGACCGTGACGGACATCGTCGACGAGCTGCGGTGGCGTGGGCTGATCGCCCTGTCCACCGACGAGGACGCACTGCGCAAGGCGTTCGCGGACGGCCCGGTCACGTTCTATTGCGGCTTCGACCCGACGGCCCCCAGCCTGCACCTCGGCAACCTGGTGCAGATCCTCACCATGCGCCGCATCCAGCAGGCGGGAAACCTCCCGCTCGGCCTGGTCGGCGGCGCCACGGGCCTGATCGGCGACCCGAAGCCCACCGCCGAGCGCGTGCTCAACGACCCCGAGACGGTGGCCGGCTGGGTCGAGCGCCTGCGTGGTCAGATCGCGCGCTTCCTCGACTTCGAGGGCCCGTACGCGGCGCGCATGGTCAACAATCTGGACTGGACCTCCGGGATGTCGGCCATCAGCCTGCTGCGTGACGTGGGCAAGTACTTCCGCGTCAACAACATGATCGCGAAGGAGGCCGTCGCCCGACGGCTCAACTCCGACGCGGGCATCAGCTACACCGAGTTCAGCTACCAGATCCTCCAGGGCATGGACTACCTGGAGCTGAACCGCCGCTACGGCTGCACCCTGCAGACCGGCGGCAGCGACCAGTGGGGCAACCTCACCGCCGGCACGGACCTGATCCGCAAGGCCGACGGCAGGTCCGTGCACGCGCTGGCCACGCCGCTGATCGTCAAGGCCGACGGCACCAAGTTCGGCAAGACCGAGTCCGGCACGGTCTGGCTCGACCCCGAGCTGACCACCCCGTACGCCTTCTACCAGTTCTGGCTGAACGCGGACGACCGGGACGTCTCCAACTTCCTGCGGATCTTCAGCTTCCGCTCGAAGGAGGAGATCGAGGAGCTGGAGCGCGAGACCGCCGAGCGCCCCGCCGCCCGCCTCGCCCAGCGCGCGCTGGCAGAGGAACTCACCACACTGGTGCACGGCGCTGAGCAGTACGAGCGCGCGGTCGCCGCGTCCAAGGCGCTGTTCGGTCAGGGCGACCTGGCCGATCTGGAGGCCCCGACCCTGGCCGCCGCTCTGGCCGAGGTCCCGAAGGCCGAGGTGTCCGAACTCCAGCCGGTGGTCGACCTGATGGTCGCCGTCGGCCTGGCGCCGAGCCGCTCGGCTGCCCGCCGGACGATCAAGGAGGGCGGTGCCTACCTCAACAACGTCAAGGTGACGGATGAGGAGGCTGTGCCAACCGAGGCGGACCTGCTGCACGGCCGCTGGCTCGTGCTGCGGCGCGGCAAGCGAAACCTGGCGGCAGCGGAGCTGGTCTCGGCCAGCTGACCGGTACCCTGACCTGCCAGCCGATCGTCTGGCTGAAAGCGCACCCGCTCTGAGCTGCGGCTCTGAGCCCCGAGGGCCGGATCTGGACAGATCCGGCCCTCAACGTTTGACGATGTCCTCCAGGTGGCCTAGTGTTGAACGAGTCGCTGGAGCGGCCAACCTACTTCGCAAGATCCACTCTCACCTCGATGCCCATTCATTTGGGGTTGTTGGCGTTTTCGTCAACCGGGTGTGAGCGTGAATTTCGAGCAACGCTCGGAATAAGCTAAAGTGGTGGTCGCCGCGGAAAGCGGCCCCGTCAGTTCGGGAAAATTGGATGAATGAAACTCCGGAAACGGAGCGGAAAACATCTGATAAACTGGAAACACGAAAGAACGAAGCGCCCGGAGGGCCCGCTGGAAGGCGGCCTGAAGGAAGTGTCCGTTCCTTGAGAACTCAACAGCGTGCCAAAAG